>JAZSJR010000179.1:0-16818 GCA_045534415.1 Clostridia bacterium | reverse complement strand
GTTTTCTATAAGTTCCGGATAATAATACATATCAAACATGCACGCACCGGCTATAATAGCCTGTAAGCACATATTTTTAAATTCATTTTGATAGGGTGCACGTAAGTCGCCTTTCGTGTCCGCTTTCGTGCCGCCGTCTCTGTAGTAGTACCAAAATCCCTGGGGAATCATCATAATGGGACGATTAGGATTCAGGCGTTTGGCCTCAAGAATTTCCTCCGTCACCGTTGATAATTTTTGGTCCTCCTTACCGGTTACAACATACGGGTCATAGCCGATAATATCAGAGCTTTTCGCATAGATACCCGGACGGGACGACCATTCATTTCTGATTGCACAGGTTGTGGGATGGTCAAGGTCATTGTGGGTAAAAATCTTATTAATCCATGCCAGCTCATGACCGTAACGCATTGCGTTAACCTCATCCCAGATGTAGTAGAAAGCGAGGGTTTCCTCATTCTTTAAGTTATTTGTCAATCTTTCAGCATATGCTCGGCTATCAGTTTGTGCTGTAAAAGATTTGATGGGTTCTTTTTGAAGATGATGGTTACCAAAAGCAAGACATCCTGTACTCACCGTAAATGATTTACCCGCAGAAGCCAACCCCTGTACAAACGCCATTTGGGTAGCTTCATTAAATTTCTGGTATAAGGTCGTAGATTGATGTTCGCCATCAATCACACCACCTTCGGTGGGTTCGCCAAGATATTTGTTGGAGTTCATAACGGTGATCGGGAAATACGGCTCGCCGTTTCTTACCACTCTGCCGTACTTGTCAATATCCATAACTGTTTCAAAGTCTATCGGGCGTTTATAAATGCCGTATTCCTGTTTCTGGATGACCACACCGGTTTCTTTATCCGTCAGCACGCATTCAGCCCAGAAGTTGCCGCCCATGGGCAGCGTTTCGGAAGAAAAGTGCGCATCCATCACGCCCACGACGGTTTCTGAGGTTGATTCAAGCAGTACATTATGTGCCTCATCAGTGATACGTGCGGTAAAATTCATGCTGTCAAAATCATACATACCATTGCATTCATGAATATACGCACGAAGGGAAATGTCGCCGACACCACCCTCGCCCTTTACAATACCCTTATATACAGGGTCCATCAGAACAACATCCATTGGATGAAACTGAAGCTTATAAAGCCTTAAGTTATCATAATACATGGTGCCTGTCGTATTGCCGACATTGCAGGAAAGATTGATTTTATAATATGCAGGCTTCGCCTGTCCGATGTCCGCTTTAGGTATTATAATAAAATTTGTAATTTCCACCCAGTCGGAGTCTGTAGTCAAACGATTTTCGCCATCCTCTGTCAGCCATTTGCTAGTACCATCATCATAAAAACCATAAACCTGAACAATCGGTCTGAAGCCTGAATCGTCTGCCACGATGTCTTCACCCTTCATCATACAGGTAAACGCCACAAAATCGCCCGGCTGAAGCTCTCCCGTCTCGGTCGTATAGCTAAAAACGGTAGCACGATTCGTTAATCCTGCCGATGCCGTAGCATTCGCAACCGGTGCCACAAGACATCCGTCACTTTCATAGCCGATGCCCTCTTCTATTTTGAACACTGCGGTATCAACTTTTTTCGCATAAGTCAGATTTCCGTCGTAGGTCCTATCTTCTAAATCTTCTTCGCCAAGAACCGTTTTAGGCCAGGTATTCACATCAAAAACAGTGGGCATTGCCTCAGCCAGACGGTCATTGGTAGCCGTCACATACGGGGGGCCATAATTTACTGCGGCTGAAACTGAAAGCGGAAGCACGGTCACCATTATAATTAAAAACAAGGAAATGAAACGTCTGTTCATATATGCCCTCCTCAGAACCTAAAATTTACCGATTGGTTAAGTCCCTTTGATGAAAAAACAAAATGCTCTCTGTAAGACTGTTTTAACACTATAAATTATTTGATTTTTCATCAAAAGGCTTAAAAAGTATCATATCATTAAACTCGTAAAAGTTTTTTGTGATACGCCGGTATGGTTACGCCGCAAGAGAAACGGAAAATCCATTCTCTGCGGCGTAACTTTTCTTATAACCTGTAAAAATGAATGTCTGCATTCGGCAAAACAGTAGTTTGACGAAAACAGCAAGTGCTTATCTTACTGAGCAGACAGTGTCTGACTGTGAATCCGCATCAGGGGTGATAAGCCATCAGTCCAAACAAACACCTTGATGTTGTCAAAATTCTCTGCTGTAGCAGCAACGGTCACCTCAGCTGTTTGCGTTGCTTGGATGGAAACAGCTTCCGTTGGAACTTTAACAGCAACCAAGTCGCCTGCTTGGTAGTAAGCAACATATACATTCGGTGTTGCACCGGCAGCACTATAAAGTTCAAAGGATACGCTACCCTCAGCATAGGTGGCGTCGCCTACAAAGGTTACATCATACTCGGTGTCTCTGCCGGTTGTAAAGGCTTTCAGCGAAGTGGCTGATTCTGAAATGCCACTGCCGGATAAGGCCTGTAAACCGGAATAATCCAACACATAGTCTGTCAGGTAGGAAAGACCGCTTACGGTAACTGTCTGACTGCAAAAATCGGGGTAGATGAATTCTGCATCAAATGCAACATCATAGTTATAGGGCGGTTCGCCGACCGCTGTTGCAACCGCCAGCATTTCCTCTGTGCCCATAACCGGCTGATTAAAGGTCATGGTAAAGGTTCCGTCTTCTTCTGTAACAGAATTAACGACCAGAGCGTGTTCATCACTCCAGGGCTTAATTTTCCAGAGAGTGAAATCATCCAGCAAGACAGACAGATTGTTATTATACACTTCTCCTTGAGAATTGCTTGCATAACGGAATGCATACATGGGGAAAATTGTTACCGCATCACCGGCATCATAACTGTTAATCGTTTTTTCGTATGACCAAACAACGCTGCCCTGATTTGTGCCTTCAGCATCAATTAAAGCAAAGTTCTGGTTATTGCCGTCAATTGTAAACACGATGTTGTACCAATGGTCTTCTGCAATCTCCGTCTTTCTGTCTGTGGAATTATTATGAGCAATATATGCTTTTTCGCTATCGGACGAAATAAAGGCGATTGCGTCAAAATCATTCACGCTGGCAGCAGCACCGATTCTGATCAAGGCACCGCCATCTGTATAGGCAACAGTATCATTACCCTTTAAATCAATGTCTTCGCCGTAGGTACTGCTGATAATGCTATCAAAATTAATTCGATAGGTTACAACAAACTTTTCGTAAACGGTTTCTTCATTTAAAACGGTGCTCTGTGGGGTATAAGCAGCAGCTGTCTGCAGAGGATTGATACATTTATTGGAAGCACTGCCCCCCGTTGTAAGCTTAAGTGCATTTCCCGTGTAGCCTGTTGCACTTGAAACATAGCCGCGAACGTATGCATCTCCTGTTGTTAAAGGAATGCTTGCGTTGTTGATAACGCCGCCTGAATAGGTGTTATATCCAGAGGTATCTGTAACATTTTCAAAGCCATCGGTAATTTGAATAATACCGGTGTTTTCCGTTGTGAAGGAAAGGCTTGCTGTAACAGTGCTAGTTCCATCACCAAAGCCTGACAAATCTACAGTGTAGGTTGTGTTACTTGCAAGATTTTCTGCCCAGGTGAAAGTATAGGTTGTGTTATCAACTATAGAAACAGCCGCAGTAATAGGAGCCGCACCGCCGGTTAAGGTGACAGAAGCGGGTGCCGTTGTCAGAGCCTTATTAAAAGTAACGCTCATGGTTTTTGTGCTTCTTAAAACATCGCTTGCACCCGCTGCCGGTGTTGAACTTACCACACTGGGTGCAGCATAAGGTGCAGCAGTGGTAAAGGTGTATTTAGCAGTGTTGCCTGCAGCCGTGCCGACGAGGTTCTTAAGGTCGGATAAGTCCAGCGTATAAGCTGTACCGCTCGCCAGTTCAGGTAAGGTAATGGTATAGGTATATGTGTCGATGTCTTTCACTGCGATTGTGCAGTCACCTGCGCTTGCCAGCGTTGCGGTGCTGCTTGCTACATCCAGCGCCTGGTCCATAGTAACATCCACGGTAGCGGTGTCAACCGAAACGGATGTATTACCGGCGATAGCAGGCGCAGTTACAACTGTAGGAGCATTTGTAGTTGAATTATACTCTACAATTTTTAAATTATCCAGAGTTATTTTATTGCCGGCATTATTCCAAAAATATGGGGACACACTTATCTGGCTCACGCCTGAGATTTCACTGTAACAACTGTTTCCTGCGCTGTCAATAATCCAGGCTTTGATGCTTGTGCCCTTCAGGATTGCCTTAACATGATACCAACTGTTAGCAGAATAATCCATGGCATCTGTATAGCTGCTTCCGTCAGTCGTTGTCTGAATCTTTCCACCTGTGGACAAATTGAAGAGCTTCCAAACACTATCTTTATATGATCTGGTCAAAATATTTAAGGTTCCGGTAGGAAGCTCATTAACCTGGAAATCGTAAGAAAATTCATATGCTTTCGTTGCGGTTGTGCTACCAAAATCTAAGTCAATTGTTCTCAAATACGCTTTGCCGGAAGACACATTGGATACAAACGCAATTGTACTCTCACCGTTAACACCGGTTACTGAGGTCATTATACCTTTCCCTCGGCTAGCTTGGCTTTCAGTTTCAGAGCCACCGGTTGTGGTCGGTATCAGCACTTGGCTTGTATATAAACCGCCTGCATTTGCGTTAACTGCTGTGTTTTCAGCGTTATGGTCAAAATCATCTTCGTAGATAACTCTTCCTATGGTATCTGTTGTAGTCTGGGTTAAAGCCGACACACCGACCACAGATAATAGCATAACCATGCATAAAACTGTCGAAATAATCTTTTTAGTCATTTTGTTTTCTCCTTTTTTTAATAGAATCATGATAAATTAGAAGAAATACCATTCGAGGATTAAAAATCCTCACGCTACCCTCCTGAGACAATGTTATCTAAACAGTTAAATGTTTCAGGCGGGAAGCATACATACCATTTTTAATTCGTTGTGCCGCTTGCCAGAGGAACAGGTCCTGCCAGGCAGTCTAAAAGCACAACACAAACTGTTGCGCTAGTGGGAATTGTCCCTAAGTTAAAGTTTTTGGTACAATTGCCAACAGGGACAGCACTCAAAGCCTGCATATCGTAGCTTATCATCTTGCCTGCCTCATAAACCATCACCAAAACCGCACCGTCAAAGGTGGGATAGTCATAGTCATCTGCAATCGTAAAGGTGATGGGGGTTAGATTGGTAACAGCATCCGGGCTGCCGATACTTCCAATGGTTACCGGCTCCCAAAGGTGCAGATCCTCAGTCGTAAATTCATAAGTTGTACTGCAAGGCAGACCGCTTGCATTTTTCAGATTAGCAAGGGAAACGACATATTTAGTGTTTCGCTCCAATAGTCCGGTATAGGTTACATTAACCTTACGGCTGTTTGAAATGACTGAAACTGTCGCCCCGGAAACAGGCGTAATGCTTTCATCGCTATTGACCTTGCCCAGCGTAACCACATTTGTGACCGTACTATCAACTGTTACCATCTGATCAAGTTCAAATGACAAGGCTACATTCCGCAACACCTTCTCTGTAGAATCCGTTACAGGTGCACCTTGTATTTCCGGTGCAACTATGCTCGGGTTATACTCTACGATTTTTAAGTTGTCTACAGTAATAGCAAGGCTTCCTGCTGTGGAAGAATGCATCCAGAACGGAGAAAGTTTGTATAGATCATGTCCGAACGTTTACTGTAAACCGTGTTCCCTTCTCCGTCAGACAGCCAGGCGGTAACATTTGTTCCTTTTAAAATCGCCACAACATGATACCAGGTATCAGCAGAATAGGTAAGACTGCTGGTTGAGAAGGTTGTTCCATCAGCCATTGACTGAATATAACCATCTGATGTTAATGTAAACATCGGGCGAGCGGAGCTCGTGGCACTGTTAGTCAAAAGATGCAATGTATTTGATGAACTAGGATTAATGCAACTAACCTTGAAATCGTAAGAAAAATTATACTCCTTCGTCGCGGTCTCACTGCCAATACCCAGGGCTATCGTCTGCAAAAAACGAGAGTCAGTTTTGTTTCCGACCTGCATCGCAACGGTATCGTTACCATCAGGGCCGGTAACACTTACCATTGTCGCCTGCCCCTTTGAATAATTAGCCGTCCAAGGTGTCAGCACAGCACTTGTGTAGGGTTTGGAGACGGTTGTATCAGCATTGTTCTTAACATTAAAGCCATCGCCTGCCGTACAATGGTCAAAGTCGTCGGTGTAGATAACTCTTCCGTTCGTTTCTGTTACTGTATCTGTTGCTGCCGACACACAGGCCACAGAGAGTAGCATTGCAAGGCTTAATACAATCGATGCTATTTTCTTTATCATAGTGCTCCTCCTTTCTCTCATAATCAATCATAGACATAGAAAATATTGTCACGGGTTTGACCACGGTTATAATACCGAATAAATATTTTCGCTGTGTTCCCAGTAGCAGCCGAGGGAATCTCCGAAAACGGAACCATCTCAACCTTGCCGGTCTTTACATGATATAAAGGATGTGTTTGAAGTTTGGTCACATGCCTTGATATATATGTTGTTCCGTCATCCTCCGTACCACCGTAGCGATAAATAAAGTTATTACCGTTGGTTTTCTCAAGTTCAGCAAAGCCGAGAATCGAACCGCTGTCATTAGGAACAGGGAAAGACTTATCCTTCCAGGTTGCGAAATCAAACAGCTTTTCAATATAAATAACTTCACCTCTTGAATTTGTGGTAAAGCGGATAACATCACCGCTGTGAATAATGCTCGCAAAATTTTCCGGGTTTTGACGGTAAATATTAAAGCATCCATTTTTGCCCGACCCCATACCAGCTATCCAGGATTCCTTGGTTTCACAATTCATGGAATAAAGCTTTAAAGTAGATAGCGGAACAAGAAGCTCTTTTTGCTCGCCGGCACCTGCTACGCTAATCTTAAAGCACTGTTCTCCATTAGAATCAATTGTACGCCAAATGGTTTCAACAACATAACAATAATCCTCTATATAGAGACTGGGTTTACTTTCTTCTGCAAAATCACCATAGGCACTGTATGTAACCGCACAGGCCAGTTCATTATACTCATTGGCATTAAAGCCCGCTATGTAATATTCCCCATTCTCCAGTTTGCTTGCCTGTTGCACCGCAAACAAATCCTCAGAGGGGTTTGCTTGGCCAATCGGTGCCTCATCAATAAAGATGACTGCATCCGGGGTAAAGGCAAATTTTCTTTCAATTGAGCCGGAAACGACGAAACTCTTTTCCTGGTTGTCGATTGTAGGATTAAACGGATAAGAATCAACTAAGGTAGTCGCCACATCCTCTGCTGTGCCTCTGACGACCGTTGTATCAATTTCTCTGATAACACCATCAATCATGCGATAGCGAATCAATTGCCGTTTTGAAAGGTCAATATCACCAACTCCGTTGACGCTGTAGGTAACGCTACCGGTTGCAACAGCAGCACCATCCAAGATAAACTTTGACGAGGTTTCACATTCCACGAAGCTACCATCTGCAGTCAAAATTTTCAGCTTGGTAGTGCGATCCATAGAACCACCTTCAATGCCAGCGGCAATCAGATAGCCATAGTTCATGGCTTCGGTGCCTGTTGCCATTTCGTAATATGCCAGTTTGCCCTGACTATCATAAAAAGCTTTTACATAATAGCCTAGCTTGAGCTCCGGCAGTAAGCCGGCATTCACCAGCCGCTTATAACTGCTGCCGTACTCTCCCTTAACACCGTCAATAGTAAAGGTGTCAGAAAGACCATCTATCATACCAATCTCGGTCATATTGGAAGCATAAAGTCTGACATATTCGGCATTTGAAAAATTCCAGGTAATCGTGCCGCCTCTAAGAGTAAATGCATCAGAAGCGATACCCACCGGCATCCCTGCCTGAATTTCGGAAAACTCAGCCGTTTTGTTTCCTTTATATACTTCCAGCACATCTACATCTGAAAAATCCAATATCTGTTTTTCGAGCTTGGTTCGTAAGGTCATTGTCTCTACATTGATATCATCCACAACTACCTGATACAAAAGAGTCATATGAATGACATCATAATAACCATCTTCATCTGTATCAAGAAAAGTAGCACTACCGCTGTCAAACAGGTTAAAGAGTGCTTTGGTCGGCGTCTGCACCTTACCGTTGAGCATCAGATAACCCTGCTTGTCTACCAAAATCTTTTCTTCATCTACACCAACAATTTCAAGATAGCCGTCTTTATCCCTGACAGATTCAATTTCATCAGCATCCAAGGTTATGTTTTCTTCCGTATTCCCTACATAAAGGCTGACAATTTCATCACCGCGTTCACCGGGCATCATGTAATAGGTTACTTTAGCACCTACCAACGCATTTGGAACCTCAATATGGGAATATAGCGTTTTGCCGTTAATTCTTACGCGATTAGCACCAACTTTTGAAACACCAATACCGATATTGGAATTTGCCTCAATGGTGCCCGTGCCAACCGAAAGACCCCATAATTCCCACAAGCAGGAGGGAGTTCCGCTAACGCTCTCATAAGCAATAAAGGGAGCGCCCATAGCGTTAGCTACAATTTTGGTAACCTCTTCATAGGACAATTTAGCATCGTCAGCAACATTTACACCTTTGAGTAAACCGAGCTTAGATGCCTGCGTAAGATAGACTGCCTCACTGCCACCATTAGCTTCTACAATCGCACCATACCCGAGCACCTTAACAAGAGCAATCAGCGCCTCGTTTTTCGTGATGGCACTGGTAGGGTTAAATTTACCGTTTTCATCAGTTTGCATGTAACCCATACTAAGGGCATACATGATTTTGCTTGGAACTTCATAGTCCAGAATATATGCATATTCTTGATATTCACTGTTTCTTCCGTACGATACGATTGATACAATATCTGAAGCAAACGAGTTCATCGTTTCCCTGGTTACTTCTCCGGCGTATTCCGCTTGATTCATGGCAGCTAAGACATGTGCAAACGAAACGCGGGTAAAGCCTTTTGAAATCAGGCCATATCCGTCCGGCTCCGGCATGATACCTAAATCACGGACAAGCTGTTGCTCAGAAGCGTTTGCCGCTGATACCGGGAGTGCAAAGCAAATAGAAAGACCCAATACGAGTACAACACATAATGAAATAATTCGTTTTAACATTGCTTACACCTCCTCAAGCAGTTCAGCCAATCGGTAAAGGATTGCACAAGCCTCAGCGCGGGATAAATGAGCTTTAGGGTTAAAGTTACCCTGCTCATCGCCGCCAAAGATGCCTGCTGCACGAACAATCTTTACAGCTTCTTTTGCATAGTCAGAAATCATCGCACTATCACCAAAGTCGGTCGTCTCACCCGATTGCTCAATGCCATACTTTGCAAGAACTCTTGAAAGGATTACTGCAGCATCCTGACGAGTAATATTCGCGCCTACGCCAAAGCCTTCGCCCACGCCTTGAATCAAGCCGTTTTCATATGCTGTCATAACAAATGCTTTGTAATATGCATCCTCCGGCACATCGCTGAAGGTGCTGGTGCTATCAGATACAGTCATACCGAGAGCGCCAACTAAAATTTTAACAAAATCCTGTCTGTAGATGTTACCTCCGGCATTAAAGGTATTTTCCGAAGTGCCGTTAATGGCACCTTTATCATAAAGCGCTTGGATATAAGCCTTTGCCCAATGGTTATCTGCAACATCTTTAAAGGGGAAGCTGTCCTTCACCGGTTTGTTGTTTACCGGGTTATACTCAGAATCAGCTTTAATCACCGGTTGCCTGCCGCTGGCCCCCATAGAGCTGCCGCCACCGCGTCTATCGTCGTCTTCATCTTCCTCTTCTTCAGGCAAAGAGTTTGTAAATAGTGTCTCAACATCCTCCATATCATAACAAAGAGATGCTCCTGCTATGACATCAGCATAAACACCAAGTTTCTCAAACTCATCTAAAGAAGCACCGGAAAGTATGGCTCTGACACCGGCAAAATCAGCTGCATAAGGATTAGGGACAGATGCGCCGGTTTCTGCATCTGTTTTTGTTTCTGCAATCAACTCTGCAAGTTCTTCACGTGTTTCAAGGTTTCGGAACATTGTCATCAAAACCAGATTTCTAAAATCAGCTGCCAAGACATCTTTGTCTGTGTAGCCACCTGATTTAATCGCCGCTAAAACTGTAGCCTGCTCGTCACCAATACCGACAAAATCAGAGCTTTCTCCAAGAGGCAGGTTCCAATATTTTCCTACTCCCTCGCCGTTGTAGCTGTTTAAAACGCCAAGCGTATCTGAGTCCGTTCTGAGTCTGACCCATACCCCCGCTTCATTAAAAGCAGAAACCATGGTAGCAGTTGTAAATGCTATATTACCCTTTTTCAGGTAATAAATCTGATGGAATGCTGTTTTGTCTTCCAGACTTTCATAGTAAGCCGTATCCGCTGAGGACTTACGCAGAATTTCATTCGGCGTAAGACGGGTCACACCGTCTGTATCAAATGCACCGTTAATGTCTGCATCAATCACCGGACCGCAAGTTGTCGCATTACTTCCGTTCAGAGCTGTAAGTAAAGTGTTAATATCATTTCTTCCCACATGCTCAAAGGTGCCGATGCTATAGCATCCCTCTTCTGAACCTAAATAACTCATAACCACATGGCACAAACCTGTAGGTAAAGAGTCGTTCATTTGGCAAGTGTAGTTAACCACACCGCCGGCACCTGCGGTGACTATACCAATATGGTCAACATTCAGCGATGCGATGTTGGCACCGGTTCTAACAGCCGCAACACGAGCGACTGTTACATCAACGCCGTTATCCATAATTGCCGGCAGAAAGAACAATATCACCGGCGTGCCTGCCTCCGCTGTGGTCGTTGCCCGAACTGTTACAGCACCATCAACCGCCTGGACAGAATCTGCCTCGGTGGCACTTGCTACAGTGGGTACGCAGAGAAGCAATAATGCAGCAAGTAAAATGGTTAAAATTCTTTTTTTCATCTATCGCTCTCCTCCTTTAATCCCGCTGTATTAAATATGTTTTTTCGGTTGAAAAGCGTCCGTCCTGGGATACAATCTTAAGGTTAAGCTTTTCAACACCATCAATGCTAATTGTACCGAATTCAGGAACTGCTTCACCATTAATATAGAGCTGTGCATAATCGCTCATATAGGCTCTGTAGTCCATTTCTGCAGCACCGTCATCAATCACAATAGTCGGTGTATCAATTTCAGCAGGTTTAACACCATAGTCACCGGAATTGATAACACTGTAATTCGCCGCTACAAAGTTACGAAGCTCTGCATGAGAGGATTTATAATCAGGCTGCTCATATTCGAATACCTCTGTTTCGTATTCGCTCCACTCGATGGTAAAGTAACCGTTTTGATCAGCTACGTATTCTTTTCCGGAATACATACCTTTAATCTTTGTTGCGCCATCAAGATAGATGCTTGCGGTCTTATCTCCTCTTGCAGTATTCACTGTAAACAGATAGGATTTTCCGTCATAGCGCTTTGTCATAGTATCAAGCCATTCGCCACCGCCTTGCACCTCATAATGAGGAGCGGGAAGCATCGATATAATAATCGGTTCAAGATGCTGAATTTCTCTGAATACCTGTTCGTAGTCTTCCCACGCTTCTGCGGGGGTTCTGCCCGCTTCGACGCCATACCTCACAAGGTCTCCGTAGCAATACATATGAAACCCACACGCTCCGGCTATAACAGCCTGGAAGCACATATTCTTAAATTCTTCATAATAGGGTGCTCTCAGGTCGCCGCGACTCTTGTACCAGAAGCCCTGGGGGAATATCTGAATTGGACGATTTGGATTCAGAGCCTTGCCCTCCTCTACTTCCTCAGCAACCAGTGATATATCCTGGTCCTCCTCACCGGTTACAAGATACGGGTCATAACCGATAATGTCAGTCATCTTCGCATATATACCCGGGTAAGACAGCCAGGAATTAGAAATCGCCGAAGATGTCGGATGGTCAGGGTCATAGTGGGTAAAGAGCTTATTGATCCATGCCTCTTCGCGACCGTGACGCAATGCGTTACATTCATCCCAGATGTAGTAAAATCCCAATGTATCAAGGTCTTTAAAGTTATCTGTCAGCCTTTTAATATATGCCCGGGAATCGGATTGTTTTGAAAACCATTCGATAATCTCCGAATTTACCAGAGTACCAAAAGCAAGCTGACCTGTATTTATCGTAACAGTTTTACCTTGCTCGTCTAGATTCTGTATGAATTCCTGCGGATCTTTTTCCGGTTGTGGAACTCTTGTCGCGAAATTCTGATACATGGTTCTCGACTGATGAATACTGTCAACTGCATCTGAAAAAACAAGTGCATCCCAATATCCGCCATAGTTATAGATTGTAATCGGGAAATACGGCTCGCCTTTTCGCACGATTCTTCCGTATTCGTCAATATCCATGACGGTTGTATAGTCCGCCTCACGCTTATAGATGCCGTATTCCTGCTGGTCAACCACTTCACCGGTGTCTTTATATGTCAGAATGCATTCCGCCCAGTAGGTTCCCATGGGAAGCGTATCTGAGGAAAAATGAGCATCCATGACACTGGTAACGGTTTTCGAGGTTGATTCAAGCAGTACGTTATGGTCTTCATCCGTGATGCGTGCGGTAAAATTCATTTTAGAAAAATCATACGAACCGTTTCCATCATTGATAAAGGCACGAAGTGAAATGTCACCAATGCCGCCCTCACCCTTGATAATGCCTTTATACACGGGATCCATAAAAACAACATTCATCGGTTCAAAACGAATCTTAGAAAGCCTTAAGTTATCAAAATACATTTTACCTGTAGTATTACCGCCGTTACAGGAAAGCTTAATGGTATAAAATTCCGGAACTGAAAGGTCATTGAGTTCCTCGGGTATCTCAACGATATTCGTGACTTCTACCCAATCAGTGTCTGTGGTAACGCCATGATTACCATCTTCACCCAGCCAGGTGCCCGCATCATCATAAACCTGAACAATGGGTCTGAAGCCTCTCTTGGTGGTAGTCTGAATGTCTTCACCCTTCACCATACAGGTAAATGCCACAAAGTCACATGCAAAAAGCTCATCGGGGTCAGCCTTATAGGCAAAGGAGGCAACGCCCCCGTCTGAAACAAGTACGCAGGAATCACTTTCATAACCGACGCCGTCACCCGTTATGATTTCGGCATCACGCGTTTTTTCCAGAACCAGTCTTCCGTAGTCACTATCTTCTAAATCCTCTTCAGCTAAAATCACTTTAGGCCAGGTGTTCACATCAAAAAGAGGGGGCATTGACTCAGCCAAACGGTCATCGGTAATCGTTTCATATGGGGGACCGTACTGTTCCCTTGCCCCGTAACGCCCCAAACTTGCCGCCTGTATTCTCTTAGCATCAAGGGAAGTATAAATTGCCTTTGCCGCTTCTGCGCGGGTGGCAGGACTTTTAGGACACCAGAGATTATTTTCACGGCTGGTCATAATCCCTAAAGAGGAAACATGAACAACTGCCTCTTTGGCATAATCGCTGATTTCAGCATCGTCAGCATAAAGTACTGTTGTATTCTGAATAGGCTCAACGCCATTTTCCACCAAATAGCGCTGCATAATAACCGCCATGTCCTGTCTGGTAATTTCTTGTCCGACACCAAATTCTGTATTCGAAATACCATAAATCAAACCGCTGGATGCAGCATTTAAAACATAATCAGCATACCAGGATCCTGCCGGTACATCATAAAACATTGGAAGATTATTACCTTTAGTCAAGTTTAAAGCCAAAAAAAGCATTTTTGCAAATTCTTCACGTTTGAGTGTATCCTCAGGATAAAACAACCCGTCACTTTTACCGCTTAAAACGCCCTGCTCGGCCAGAGCGGTAATTTCTGCATAAGCAGCATGGCTCTCTGAAACATCAGCAAAAACTGATTTATTCGTACCAATTTCCTCTGCCGAAATCGGCAGAGGAAACAAAGATACCATCAATATAATTAAAAATAAAGAAATGAAACGTCTTTTCATATAACCTCCTCCAGGTTAGAAGCCTACTTACCAAGAAGCGCCTGATTCATATTGGCTGCTACCTTCTTGGCGTTCTCTTCAATTCCGCTGATTTTCTTCTTCCAGATTTCTACAGGATCACCATCTGAAACAATCGCGTCTGCCAGCATTCCATTAACATCGTTAGCGGCGTTGAAGGTAACAAAATCATCAGCTACATAGTTTTCTCCAGCAACATCCACTCTTCTAATAGAAAGGGGTTCTGCCAGTTTTGCCTTTCTCAAGGTAACAAACTCATTCATAGCATAAGGATTCGTATCTACAGAATGATCGTAGAAGGCATGTAAAAAATAACTGAAGAATTTATAGGAAGGATATTTCTTATCAAGTGATTCCAGTTTACCGTCAGCATTTGGTTCACGGAGATTAATGTATTCATCGCCTTCTTTTTTATAGTCAACGCCGGGAATACCCAATTTAATCTGCGGACTACCTTCTTCACTGGATACATAATCAGCAAGTTTTAAAAGTCTTGCCATTTTTTCATCCGATAATTCCGGGTTGAAATAATATGCACCATAATAGTTAGAACTCTCCCAGCCATGAACCGTTCCATCAGGAGATCTCAGCCAGCAAACGCCGATGCAGTCCTCTGCTTTTTTGCCGGGGTTTGATTTTTCAAAATCGGAACAAAGCGTTCTGAGCTGCGAAACATTTGCTCTCGGGAAAATGGCCCCTGAACGTTCTGAACAGAACAGCGCATTTAAGTCAGAACTCTTCTGCGTGTAAAAGTCAGGTGCTAAAATACCTGTTCTGAATGCTTCTGCGTAAGCTTTTACGCCTTCTATGTTTGAATCGCTCAACAGACCACATTCGTATTCGCCGTTTTCATTCTTGGTAAATTGCTTATAGCTGGAATTAAAGGGAATCATGAAAACCTGAGGCGCCTCCGTATAGTCAACAGCCAGGCCAACCGTATTTTTCTCACCTACACCACCTAAATCGGCTTCCTTAAACTTTCTGAGCATATCCATAAAAGCATCAAAATCCATAATATAATCTGTTTCGATGCCTAATTGTTTTGCCCAGTCTTTTCTGTAAGCAAAGCCATATGTATCAATATACAGATACTCATTTTTGCCCATCATTTCTGCTAAATCTTCGCCATTTTCAAAAGCAGTACGAAAATCATCAATAAAGTAACGGTAATGATCCATCGGGCGAAGTAAAACCGAAACGGAGTTGTCCCCAGAGCCAGCCTTTAGTGCATCCAGAATACCGGTCATTTCCATAGCAAACGATACATTGGGATAATCCTTCTCCCAATTGTCCGGAAGCGTTTTAATCATGTCTTGCTCTGCATACTTCAAATATTCATCCATTCTAAAAGCGTTGGTATATACTACATCCGGCATAGTGCCCGAAGAGATCCAGATACGCGCCTTTTCTGTAGATGAATTGGAAGACAGGGTTTCAAACTCAAATTCCACGTTCATCTTATCACAGATATACCGGTAGTAAGCATCCTCTTTCCAGCTCTCGTCAGCATTAGGAAAGGCAACAGTAATTGTAACCTTTTCATCCGTTCCGGAACTTGTCTGCTTGCCGCATCCGGCGAGGGCAAGGCTAAGTGCCAGTGTAATAACAAGTGCCCATACAACGATTTTTTTCATACATATTTCCTTCTTTCTTTTTATTTTTACGGTATCAAACCGTTTAACTCATCCTTTAACCGCCCCAACAGTAAGCCCCTTCATAAAGTACTTTTGCACAAAGGGATATACCAACATAATGGGAAGCATTGTTACGACAACCGCTGCCATCTGGACATTTAAAGCAAAGGTTTCTTTTACCTCAGCTTCCATTTCTGCCTCCTGTACTGTAGCTGTGGCTTCATGGATAATTTCCTTTAAAACAAGTTGCAGAGGCCATTTTTTGCTACTCGATAAAAATAGCATTGGATTATACCATTCATTCCATATGCCAACCGCGGAAAATAACGTTATGGTAGCAATAATGGGTTTTGCCAGGGGGAGATATATCCGAAAAAATATTAGTATGTCATTTGCTCCATCAAGTTTTGCCGATTCTTCCAGGCTATCTGTGAGGGTGTAAAAAAAGCTTTTGACAAGAACCATATTATATGTACTGAACAACCCTACAAAGATGACACTGGCAAGGCTCCCCAAAAGTCCGTAACTTTTAATTGTCAGATACAAAGGAATAATGCCGCCGCCAAAATACATCGTTATAACAGCTAAATTATTTATGGTTTTACTCAAGAAAAACTGTTTTCTTGAAAGGGCATAACCCGCTGCTGCTGTAATCAGAACCGAAACCGGCAGCTTAATCAGTATAATCGTAAGCGTGTTTTTATAACCAAGTAAAAACTTATTGCCTGAAAAAATTTCACGATATGCTATCAATGTGGGTTCTTCAACAAACAGTGCAAAGGGCTTACGCATATACTCCGCCTGCGTCATAAAGGATACCAGTATTGAATTGTAGAACGGATAAAAAATCAAAAGTCCCCACAAAACCAAACATGTGCCAATTACAAAATTACCAAAATTATATTTCTTCACAATGTCTACCCCTCTTACTCCAGAATTCCTGTGCCTTCAAGCTTCTTAGAAATCTTATTAACGCACATAACCATGATAAAGCCAACGACGGATTTAAACAAGCCAAGAGCTGTACTATAAGCAAAGTCTGCCGTTTGCTGGAAGGTGATTCTGTATAAATAAGTATCCAAAATATCAATGGTTTTCTGCACAACCATATTAGAAGTCGGATCGTAGCCATGTCGTTCTGTG
>JAZSJR010000214.1:0-9391 GCA_045534415.1 Clostridia bacterium | reverse complement strand
TGCATACATACCGATAAAATTTATGATTCCTGCAAAGACAAAGACTGTATTGAAGACGCTCGAGTATATTTTACAGCGGCAGCGCAGGAAATTGTTGACAGAGCAGTAAATGTTAAATGCAGAAAGTCAGAAATTATTTGGGTGTTTTCTGATGTTGAGCCAGTGCCTTTTAACCGCGGTTATTTCACAGTTGATTTAAAGTTCTTCTTTAAAATCACCTTGGATGTGTTCACCGGTGTGGGCAAACCCTGTAAGGTTGAGGGTCTAGCAAGCTTTGATAAAAAGGTAATTCTCTTCGGCTCAGAGGGTTCTGCCAAGGTGTTTGAATCCCGCTACAGCTATGACAGCTTTGATGAGCAGCTTTGGCAGAAAACCAATATGCCTAAGGCCGTTGTTGAGGTGGTTGACCCCTTGTGCCTGGCTGCAAAAGTTGTGGATATTCACGACAAGTGCTGTGTTTGCTGTGAAGAGCTTGATTTTTCAAGAATCCCTCAGTGCGTTTGCAACGTGTTTGATGATGCTTTAGTTTTGGGCGGTGAGAAAAAGCGCGTGTTTGTTTCCATCGGTCTTTTCTCTATTGTAAAAATTGAAAGAAGCGTTCAGCTTTTGATTCCCGCTTATGATTTCTGCGTACCTCAGAAAGAATGCGTAGCCTCAAGTGAAGACAGCCCTTGTGACCTGTTTGAGCAGATTGAATTCCCCTTTGATGAGTTCTTCCCGCCGGAAAAGGAAGATTGCAAATTTGAGAATCTGACAGATTTGCGCCAAAGCTGTTGCAACTAAAAAAAGCCGCCTACGGGCGGCTTTTTTTATAGATTAACAATTTTTCCGTTTTTATAATACACACGCTTGACCCTTGGCATGAAGTTGCACACCACTTCATAGTTAAAACTGTGGCACATGGCACCTAAGTCTTCAGCAGAAATGCGCTCGCCTTGGTTTTCACCCAAAATGATAGCATGTTTCCCAACGGATACATCTTCAATATCTGTCACATCCACCATAATCTAGTCCATGCATACCTTGCCCACAATGGGGGCTTTTTTGCCGTTTATTAGCACATAGCCAACGCCTGTCAGACAGCGGTTAAAACCATCGGCATAGCCGATAGAAACAGTGGCGATTTTCCGGGGAGCGGGGGCTTCGTAAATGTGGCCGTAACCAATTTTAAAGCCTTTTGGCACATCCTTTACGTGAACCACGTGGCTGACAACTTCCATGGCAGGAATCAGGTCTACCTTGCTTTTGTCCATTTCGTCTGAGGGATATAATCCGTAAAGGGCAATGCCAAGGCGACACATATCATATTGCTTGTCAAAATCCATGGTGCCGGCACTGTTGCAAATGTGCTTAAGGGGGATGTAAACATTGCGTGCTTCCAGCATTTTAATGAAAGCATCAAAGAGCCTGGTTTGCTCATTTGCATCTGTTTTATCATTGCAGTCAGCACAGGCATAGTGGCTGAAGAGACCTTCTACTTCAATGCCGGGAAGCGCAGAGATTTCTTGCACACAATTAGCACTTTTCTCATCCGGAGCAAAGCCAATACGTCCCATACCGGTATCAACAACTAAATGTACCTTTGCTTTTATGTTTTTTTGCAGGGCAACATCAGACAACTGGTTTGCTTCATCATAGTTATAGATGGCGGCAGTAATGTCATAGTCAATCAGCTTGCCATACAAACTGGGATGTGTATAGGACAGAATCAAAATGGGTTTTGTAATGCCTGCATTTCGAAGCTCTATGGCTTCTTCCAGGCAGGCAACAGCCATATAGTCCACCTCTTGCTCAATGTGTTTTGCAATGGTAGCGCTTCCGTGACCGTAGGCATCTGCCTTAATGACCGCCATTGCATGTACGCCATCTTTCATGCAGGATTTCAGGGCGCACAGGTTGTGATGGATGGCATCTAGGTTAATAGCCGCAAAGGTGCGGTAATAGGCTGTTTCAATATGATTGGTTTCCATAAAAAGATCCTTTCTGAGAGAACGTTATGTGAGGTTATCCTTTGGGAGTTTATTCGGTTTCCTCATAAAACTCACGCATTATCTCATCCTGCAGTGACTTTAACAGCTCTGGTGCCTTGCCGCCAACAGGCTTGCCGTCAATTTCTTCGGCACTACGGCAGAACGTGCTGGCTGAAGAAATGATGATTTCATCGGCATCCATCAGCTCCCTTACGGTAAAGGGTGTTTCACTGACAGGAATGCCCAGCTTTTTGCAGGCTTTAATCAAGTGGGCTCTTGCAATGCCGGGGAGAATGAGATTATCGGTCGGTGCCGTATAGAAAGTACCGTCTTTTAAAATATGAACATTGCTGTGAGCACATTCAGTGACCCTTTCACCTCTGTGAAAAACGGCTTCATCACAGCCGGCCTCCTTGGCTTTTTGTGACGCCATAACTGACGGAATGAGATTTAAGGTTTTGATGTTGCAATGGAGAAAACGTGTATCCTCCATCGTAATCAGCTTTACTTTTTTATAAACATCAATCACATCTTTGTGGGTGATGGTAATCCAGAGATTTCCCTTTGAACCATCCTCTAAAAAGGTGTGGTCTCTTTTGCCGGTGCCTCTTGTTACCTGCCAGTAAACAAAGTTTTCACCGGTATCCATTTTAGAGAGCATATCATTTAAAATGTCTTTCATTTCCTGCTTGGTTTGTGCTATTTCAATCTGGAGCAGGGCGGCACTGTTATATAGTCTGTCGATATGCTCGTCCAAAGCAAAAATTTTATAGTTTCGGCTGCTGGTAGCATCATACACGCCGTCACCAAAGTAACACACCCTGTCATTCATAGGGATGGACATGTCTTCAATTTCACCAAATTTTCCGTTATAGTAACCGAGATTTTGCATTTTGAATTGGCTCCTTTTCTAGGATTTATGTAAAAAACGGAGTCAACCCAGGGTTGGCTCCGTTGCCAAATGCTTATTTATGAACAATGCTGACATCACGTTCGATGGGTTCGTTAAAGGTCATATGCAGGTAAACATCCTTTTTCTCGCCCTCAATTAAAAACTGAACCTTGTCAATGCCGGATATTTCTGTTAAGGAGTTTACAATGGAGTAAACCGTTAAGCGTTCAGCAGAGGAACCCACGTTGTTTTTGGTTACAAATTCAGACGAGAGGTTCACAAAGCATACCTTATCTTTGGTTTCAATGGAACGGATTTTTGTATCAGAGGGAACGGTAGCACCGGCTTCCTGGGATTCAGGTCCGCGAATCAGCTCCTGCATAACCAGTTTTTCTAAGGAATCACCACGGCGTACATTCACGCGGCGGATTTCCGGTGTTAAAAATTCTGCATTCATATCAGAAAAATATAGGGTAATGTTGGCTTCATCTTCCATTAACGCGTCAGCAACAAAGATAACATCAGTATCTTTTAAAATGCCTTGTTCCTTGCCATCAGCTGTTACAAGAGGCTGCCCCTCAATGGTCACAAGCACCTGGTCAATGCCCTGGATGGAGCAGAGGGACTTAACCACAGAGGCTAAAGCCAGTATATCATAAATGCTTTCTTCGTGATAAAATTCTCTGGAAAGGTCTGCTTTAGCAAGGGTTTTATCCGTTGCAATGGACAAAAGCTTTGTGCCGGCGCGGAGGGTTCTTGACATATCTGCAGAAGAAGGACCCTCTAATAATTGTTCTATCATAAAACGGGGAAGTTCCTGTGCGGTTTTTTCGCTTACGTCAACCTTGCAGGGGATTAAATCAGTCCCCTCCGGATTGGCAAAATAAAGGGTTGCCTCTTTTTGAGACCCGGAGATTAAACCCGGACCTGTTTTTTGCAAACTGCACCCTGTTAAAACCAGCATGAAAGCCAAACATATGTAAAGTAATTTTTTCATCATTGTTCTTCCTCCTTTATAGGCTTTTATGAAAGCCGGGGAATGTCCCTTTTTATATCATACTACACAACCATTAAAAAAACATAACAATTTAATTAAATTTTTATATTTTTGTAAAATTACAACCATTTGGTTGTTTGTTTTTGAGAATTTTGCAGTTTTTGAAAAAACACGCTATCGCAAAAAACGATACCGTGTTTTCTTGTTGAGTAACACAACAAGGTTCTTATATTATCTTCTTTTTAGTCTTTCAATTTCAGCTTCCAATGCTCTGATTTTTTCTGTATAAGTTAAAATGTTTTTGGACAACACCTGTTCATTCTTTTTTAAACGAATGCAATCATCAGCCAAATTCACTGCCGCTAAAACCGCTGTGTTTGCGGTGCTTAAGGTTGGGTCAGAGCAAGCAACCTGCTGCATTTTTTTATCAACCACATCAGCCACACTCAGCATATATTCACGAGTTTCAGAAGAAGACAGCGTATATTCACCGCCACCTATTTTAACGACCAGTTTATTTTTCTCAGGCATAGAAGCCTCCTTTCTGTCTGCCGGGCAGACGAAAAAGTTACAACAGCTTGTTAACCGGACAGTTCTGCTTCTATAATATCATTCATAATTGCTTCAATGTTTTGCTGCGTACAAGATTTTGCCACTACCAGTTCGCTGACTAAAATTTGCTTTGCGTTTGAAAGCATTTTGCGCTCGCCGGTGGAAAGACCGCGCAATTTATCACGATACATCAGGTTTTTCACAACGCAAACAACATCTGAAGTATTACCGCTTTTGATTTTGGTCATATTATCCCGATAGCGCTTGTTCCAGTTTGAATCCATAGAAACAGTGCATGCTTTAAACTCATTAAGCACGCTGTCAGCGGCTTCCGGGCTAATGACCTGGCGCAGACCGATTTCCTCTGCGTTTTGCATGGGAACCATCACCTGCATATCACCAATGGGTATTCGCATAATGTAATACTTTTGCTTAACACCCATAATTTCCCGTTCTTCAATTGATTCAATCACACCTGCACCATGCATGGGATAAACGACTTTTGCGCCAATAGAATACTGCATTGCTACAGACCCCCATATCAAAGCGGAACAATCTTATTTCTATTTTAATACAATTAAACTTGGATGTCAAGACTCGAAAAAGAGAAAAATATCAGGTGCCAGGTCGCATTTTTGACCTGTTTCTTACCATTTCAGCAAGAATTTTTGTATATTTGGTAAGAGTGTTTGCATTTTTGCACTGCATTGTGTATAATGTAGTATGGAAGTAAAATTTGGGAATGGGAGAGTGTAACAATGGAAAATAAAAAAATTACATTAGCAGTTATGGCTGCCGGAATGGGAAGCCGTTTTGGTGGGCTGAAGCAGATTGAGCCGGTAGGACCAAATGGTGAAATCATTATTGATTTTTCTGTTTACGATGCTAAACAGGCAGGCTTTGATAAAGTTGTTTTTATTATAAAAAAAGAAATTGAAAAAGATTTTCGTGAGGTTATGGGCAAGCGCATAGAAAAGATGATTGATGTTGACTATGCATTTCAGGAACTGGACAAGTTGCCGGCAGGTTACACAGTGCCTGATGGGAGAACCAAACCCTGGGGCACAGGTCACGCTATATTGTGTGCCAAGGATTTGATTGACACCCCCTTTGCGGTTATTAATGCAGATGACTATTATGGTCCTTATGCATATCAGGTTATGGCGGAGCACTTAAAATCAGGCAGCCCGGATTATTCTATGGTAGGTTTTCTTTTAGAGAACACTTTAACAGAAAACGGCACAGTTGCCCGTGGCGTTTGCGAAGCAGAGAACGGATACTTAAAGAATATTACCGAGCGGACAAAAATTAAAGATTCAAAATATACAGAAAATGGCGAGAACTGGATTAGTCTTCCCGAAAATACCATCGTTTCTATGAATCTTTGGGGTTTTGATACTTCCATCTTTACTTATTTGAATCAAGGCTTTGATGCTTTTTGCAAAACCCGGCTGACAGAGGAAAAGAGCGAGTTCTTCCTGCCCAGTGTGGTAGACGGCTTGATTCAGAGCGGCGAAAAGAAGGTTCGGGTGCTGTCCACCCCTGAAAAGTGGTACGGTGTTACCTATCGCGAGGATAAGGAAATGGTTAAAGAGGCTATGGCAAAACTGGTGGCAGAGGGAAAATATCAAGGAATTTAACAAAGGAGCAGTGAGCCTTTATGCCGGAGAAAATTTTATTGGTTGCCACAGGCAATGCAGGAAAACTCAGAGAAATTAAGTCTATTTTAAAAGAATATAAAGTCATGGGAGCGAAAGAAGCCGGCCTTTCCTTTGATGCAGAGGAAACCGGAGAAACCTTTGCCGAAAATGCTGCCATTAAGGCACGAGAACTGAAAAAAATGACGGAATTTGCTGTGCTTGCAGATGATTCCGGTTTGTGCGTGGATGCTTTAGATGGTGCACCGGGTGTATATTCAGCGCGGTATGCCGGATGTGACGCAACGGATGATGACAACGTGGATAAGTTACTTGGCGTTTTAAAAGATTTGCCGGAAGAAAAAAGAGGCGCACAGTTTAAAAGCGTTGTTTGTCTGATTGCAGAAGACGGCACTGAAATTTACGGTGAGGGAACCTGCACCGGACGGATTTTGACAGAGCGCCATGGAACAGGCGGTTTTGGTTATGACCCGGTGTTTTTTTCTGATGATTTTTCAGAAAGCTTTGGCATATTAACACCGGAACAAAAAAATCAGGTCAGCCACAGAAAACGTGCGCTGGAAGATTTGTTGACTAAGTTATAAAGAAAAAAAGCGATGCAACAATTGTTGCATCGCTTTTTTATGTACGTCTTATTTCTTTAAATCTTTTCTGTTTTCGCGGATTGTTTCAACAGTTGCAATCAGCTGTTCTTCAATTGCGTGGAGAACACCATCAGCATACTGGTTTGCACCCAGTCTGATTTCACGTGCATGGTCCTGCGCACTTTCAACAATCTGGTTTGCATTTTCATATGCCTGCTTGGTAACTTCATGTTCATTAATCATACCTGCAATTTTGTCTTCGGTACTCTTAATGATGGCAGCTGCTTCTTTCTGTGCATCTGCAATGATGCGCTGACGCTCATCTTTTACCCATTTTGCCTGCTTCATCTCTTCAGGATATTTAATTCTAGCTTCCTGCAGAAGATCTAAAAGCGCATCTTTATCCACGATGCCGCGACCTACAAAAGGAATGGTGAAGCTATGTTCGATTTTATCTTCCAACGCCTCAATGATTTCTAAAATTTCCATTTTTAACGCCCCTTTTCAATCTTTTGTCTAACATCCTCATATATTTCTTTGGGAACCAAATCGGAAAAGTTGCCCCCTAATGTGGCAATTTCCTTCACAACACTGGAACTGATGTAGGAATAATTTGCGTTGGTAACCATAAATAAGGTTTCGATGTTAGCGTTTAAATTTTTATTTAATTGCGCCATTTGATACTCATACTCAAAGTCAGAAATCGTGCGCAGGCCTTTAATAACTGCCGTTGCACCTTGCTGCTTTGCAAAATCAACCAGCAAACCGTCAAAATGCATAACCTTGCAATTTGGAAGGTCAGTAATTGATTTTTGGATCAACTGAATGCGCTCATTTACAGAGAACAAAGGATTTTTTGCAGAGTTGTTTAAAACGGCGATAATCACCGTGTCAAAAAGCTCACAACTGCGGCGGATAATATCTAAATGCCCGCAGGTGACAGGGTCAAAACTGCCGGGATAAACTGCAATACGTGTCATATGCTACAACTCTTTCAAAAGCAGAACGTGGGCTCTGCCGTACTTTTTATCACGCAGAACTTCAAATAATGTGCTTGCCTCTTCCGGGGGAGTGCCTTCGGTTTCACAATAAATCAAACCGCCGGGTGCAAGCAGCTTTTGTTCTGCAATAGCTACCAGTGCATTTTTTAAATACGCGCCCTCGTAAGGCGGGTCTAAAAAAATGATATCAAATTGCCTGTCAGCACTTTGTAAAAAAGCTAAATAATCACTTTTAATGAGGCGTGCCTTGTCAAGCAAATGGGTTTTTTCAAGATTTTGCCGTGCAGCAGAAAGGGAGCGGTCAGAACTGTCAACCAAAACGGCTCCGGCGGCACCACGGCTCAATGCTTCTACAGAAAGAGCGCCGGTACCTGTGAATAAATCAAGGATGAAAGAACCATTTATATAGCCGGTCAGCATGCTGAAAAGTGCTTCTTTTACCCGGTCGTGGGTCGGGCGCACAGCCAAACCATCAGGACAAATCAGCTTCGAACCTCTGGCTGTACCTGCACTCACTCTCAATGCTTCCCAACCTCTTTTACTGTTTTACGACAATAATATACTATTATACAAATACTATTTTTACATACTTTCAAATAAATGTCAAGTATTTTGTAAAAAAATCAGTTAATTGTGACACGATTTTTAAACATAGCATCAATTTTATTTGCAATCCTTGTTTTTTCTTCCGGTGAGCAGGGAATCTTGTTTTCTAAAAAGTCTCTGGCGGCTTTTGTGGTTTGCTCAAGCAGTGCCATATCGGTATATAAGCTTGCAATGCGAAATTCCGGCAAACCGTGCTGGCGAGTACCGAAAAATTCACCGGGACCCCGTTGTTTTAAATCTTCTTCGGCAATCTTAAAGCCGTCACTTTCTTTCTTCATAACAGAAAGTCTTGCTATTGCCGCATCCTGTTTGCTTTGTGACAAAAGAATGCAGTAGGATTTGTGGCTGCCACGCCCTACGCGGCCACGAAGCTGGTGTAATTGGGAAAGACCAAAACGCTCGGCATTTTCAATGAGCATAATGGTAGCATTGGGCACATCGACACCCACCTCAATCACCGTGGTGGCAACCAACAGCGAGAGCTCACCCTCTTTAAAGGCAGACATAACAGCATCCTTTTCAGTGCCTTTTAATTTGCCGTGGAGAATGCCCACAGAATCAGGTGAAAAGCCATATTGCTCAAGCTTTTGTATGTTTGCCGTCACAGATTGCAGCTCTGTGACCTCAGATTCTTCAACCAGGGGACAAACGATATATGCCTGTCTGCCCTGGGCGATTTCTTTCTTTAAAAAGTCATAAATACGTTTGCGGTATGATTCATCAACGGCAAAGGTGTCAATTTTTTGTCTGCCGGGGGGCAGCTCGTCAATCATAGAAACATCCAAATCGCCGTAGATAATCAGTGCAAGTGTTCGGGGAATGGGGGTGGCACTCATAACCAAAACATGAGGATTTTCACCCTTGTCGGTTAGCAGTTGGCGCTGGTCTACCCCAAAACGATGTTGTTCGTCCGTAATGGCAAGACCGAGGTTTGCAAAAGAAACATCATTAGAAAGCAGCGCATGAGTTCCAACCACCAATTGTGTCGTGCCGTCTTTAAGCCGTGCGAGAATACCGCGTTTTTCTTTTGCAGGCAAAGAGCCAACCAATAGCTCAACAGTGACGCCGTGAGAATCAAACAGTTTTTTCAGGTTATTGTAGTGCTGCACGGCTAAAATTTCTGTGGGTGCC
>JAZSJR010000122.1:0-3332 GCA_045534415.1 Clostridia bacterium | reverse complement strand
CTTTGCATGTCAGGGTCCGACACTGAAGAGAGTTCGTCCCAGAGCACAGGGCAGAGCGTTCAGAATCAGAAAACGCACCAGTCATATTACGATTGTTTTGAAAGAAAAGGAATAATCTAAGAAGGAGGTAAGTAGCTTGGGTCAGAAAGTAAATCCCCACGGTTTAAGAGTCGGTATCATCAAAGATTGGGATTCCAGATGGTTTGCACAGGATGCCCAGTTTGGTGATCTGTTAGTTGAAGACTACAACATTAGAAAGTTCTTAAAGAATAAGCTGTTCGCAGCAGGCGTAGCTAAGGTTGAAATCGAGCGTACTGCTAAGAGAATCAAAATCAACATCTTTGCAGCAAAGCCCGGTATCGTAATTGGTCGCGGCGGCAGCGAAATCGAAAAACTCAAGAAGGAATTGGAAACAATGACCGGCAAGAACATTGCGCTGAACATTGAGGAGGTTAAACATCCCGATGTTGACGCACAGTTAGTAGCTGAGAACATTGCAGCACAGCTCGAAAAGAGAATCTCTTTCAGAAAAGCTATGAAATCTGTAATGGGTCGCGCTATGAAGCTGGGTGCAAAGGGTATCAAAACCAGTTGCGCAGGTCGTTTGGGCGGTGCTGAAATTGCTAGAACTGAGCAGTATCATGAAGGTACCATTCCCCTGCAGACCTTAAGAGCCGACATTGACTACGGTTTCTGGGAAGCAAACACTACCTATGGTAAGATCGGCGTAAAAGTTTGGATCTACAAAGGTGAAATTCTTCCCGAAAGCAAGAAGGCTGCAAAGGCAGCTCCTGCAAAAGCGTAAGCCTTTGCGACTTCTGAAAGAAAGGAATGATTGAGGATGTTATTGCCTAAGAGAGTGAAATACAGAAGAGTCATGCGTGGCAGAATGACAGGCAAAGCAACCCGTGGTAACACCGTAACTTACGGTGAATACGGTTTGCAGGCTCAGAGTCCGGCTTGGATCACCTCCAACCAGATTGAAGCAGCCCGTATCGCAATGACTCGTTATATCAAGAGAGGCGGACAGGTTTGGATCAAGATTTTCCCTGACAAGCCTGTTACCGAAAAGCCTGCTGAAACCCGTATGGGTAGCGGTAAGGGTTCACCCGAATACTGGGTAGCAGTTGTTAAGCCCGGTCGAGTTATGTTTGAGATCGGCGGCGTTTCCGAAGAAGTGGCAAGGGAGGCTATGCGTCTTGCTTCCCACAAGCTGCCTGTCAAGTGCAAATTCGTAACGCGCGCCCAGCAAGAAGAGGAGGCGTAAGCATATGAAGGTTACAGAAATTCGCGATTTTACAAATCAAGAGCTTGAAAGCAATTTAGCTGACCTGAAAAAAGAATTGTTTAACCTGCGTTTCCAGAACGCGACGAATCAGCTGGAAAACCCCATGCGTATCGTCGAGGTTAAGAAAACAATTGCCAGAATCAAAACTGTTTTAGCAGAAAGAAAGCTGGAAGAAGAAGCTAACTAATTTGCTTTTTAGCGGAAAGGAGTGAAATCATGGAACGTAATTTCAGAAAGCAGAAAATCGGTAAGGTCGTAAGCGACAAAATGGACAAGACCATCGTCGTTGCGATTGAATATAACGTAAAGCATCCGCTTTATGGTAAAATTGTTAAACGTACCTACAAGCTTAAAGCCCATGACGAAAACAACACCTGTCAAATCGGTGACCGCGTTCGCGTTATGGAAACCAGACCCTTATCTAAAGATAAGAGATGGAGACTGGTTGAAATTGTAGAGAAAGCTAAATAATTTAGGTTTAGCGCAAGACTAAATAAGGAGGAAACCGATATGATTCAACAGCAAACGCTTTTAAAGGTTGCTGACAACACCGGTGCTAAAGAGCTTATGTGTATCCGTGTTCTTGGCGGTTCCAAGAGAAGATACGCTGCCATCGGTGATGTTGTAGTTGCTTCTGTTAAAAAGGCAACACCCGGCGGTGTTGTGAAAAAAGGCGACGTTGTCAAGGCTGTTATCGTTAGATCCGCAAGCGGTGTAAGACGTAACGACGGAACTTATATTAAGTTCGACGAGAACGCTGCTGTCATTATTAGAGATGATAAAAATCCTAGAGGAACCCGTATTTTTGGGCCCGTTGCAAGAGAGCTTCGTGAAAAAGAATATATGAAGATTCTCTCTCTGGCTCCCGAGGTGCTGTAAGGAGGAGGAACGCTATTATGGCAAAAATGCATATTAAATCCGGCGACGAAGTCATCGTAATTTCCGGTAAGGATAAAGGCAAAAAGGGCAAAGTTTTAAGCGTGTTCCCCGAAACTGGCAAGGCAATTGTTGAAGGTGTTGCAATCGCAACCAAGCATCAGAAGCCCCGCCGTGCAGGCGAACCCGGCGGCATCGTTAAGCAGGAATCTGCTGTAGATGCTTCCAACCTGATGAACATCTGCTCTAAATGTGGCAAGCCGGCAAGAATTGGCCGCAAGGTTTTAGAAAACGGTGACAAAATCAGATATTGCAAAAAGTGCAACGAAGTTTTTAACAATTAGTAAAGGAGGTTTAAAGGCTGATGTCTAGAATGCAGGATAAATATACCGGCGAGGTAGCACCCGCTTTAATGACAAAGTTTGGTTATAAAAGCGTGATGCAGATTCCGAAGCTGGAGAAAATTGTTATCAATATTGGCCTGGGCGAAGCAAAAGAAAACGCCAAGGCATTAGACAGCGCAGTGGATGACTTAATGGCTATTACCGGTCAGCGCCCTGTTATTACAAAGGCGAAGAAATCCGTCGCTGCATTTAAAGTCAGAGAAGGCATGAACATCGGCTGCAAGGTAACCCTGCGCGGCAAAAAGATGTATGAATTCTTAGACAGACTGTTTTCAGTGGCACTGCCCCGTGTAAGAGACTTCCGCGGTATTAACCCCGATTCTTTTGACGGACGTGGTAACTACTCACTGGGTATCAAAGAACAGCTTATTTTCCCGGAAATAGATTATGATAAGATCGATAAAATCAGAGGTATGGATATTATTGTCGTAACCACAGCCAAGACCGACGAAGAAGCAAGAGAACTGCTCACATTGATGGGCGCTCCCTTTGCAAGCCGGTAAGCTCTGATTGTGAAGGAGGAGAAACATGGCTAAAAAATCGATGATTAACAAACAGCAGAGAACGCCTAAGTTCAGCACCAGAGCGTATAATCGTTGCAAGATTTGCGGACGTCCCCATGCTTATTTAAGAAAGTATGGCATCTGCCGTATCTGCTTCAGAGAACTGGCTTACAAAGGCCAGATCCCGGGCGTGAAGAAGGCCAGTTGGTAAGCAATAGCTTAAAAAGGAGGTTGACGGTATATGCAAATCACCGATACAAT
>JAZSJR010000027.1:0-3508 GCA_045534415.1 Clostridia bacterium | reverse complement strand
TACTTAAAGGATTTCATGCCCTCAACACCTGCACCCTCAAATTCAGTAAATCCAGTCAATTCATTTATTCCTACAGACTCGAAATCTTTTTTAACTTGTTCTGCTTCTTCTTGTAGAATATTACATTTTTTGACTATTAATTTAATAACCTTGTCATTTTGTTTAACTACTTTTTCTTCTGCCATATTTTCGTTTTGCGTATTAACAACATCAGTGTTTTCACTATTCATTGAATTACTTGCTAATAATATTCCTACTACACAAAAACAAACAACAACTGCAGCACTGACAAGAACAACAACATCTCTTCGAGCAAAATTTGTACCACCTTTTCGTTTCGGTGTAGAACCTGTTGAACCCTTGTTAAAATCTTTGCTCAAAAGCTGATTATCTTCCGAATAAAAATCCAATCTATCTTTCGCAATATTCAACTTAGCAATTAGATTGATTATTTCATCTTTCTCATCAACATTTATTTCTATAGTTGTTTTTTTCTTCCATCCCCAGTATATGCTTAATGTATGCAAGCCCTTATCTGCCCAAAATTCAACAGTTTTTCCGTTTGCTACTTTCCCAACACATATACCATCCATTTCAATTTTGCATTTAGCGGCACATCCCAATATGCATGATAATCTTTTTACGCTAATTTTAGTTTTAGTCATAAAACCTCTTCCTTTCGACAATATTAGATAAATTTCGACTTTTGTCAAGTCAGGACAAAAAAAGTTGTAGGGCACAGCGTTTACGATGTGCCGAAAACGGTTCGTTTGAAACCGACGCCCCTTACATTTTCTCCCCTGTGTCAAGCTTTAAGCCTGCGTCATAGCGTTAAAATTTCTCCACAGCATTCTATACAAACCAATTATCTCCCATTCCCCTGATTGGTAATAAACTTAATCGCTTTATTAAGGTTTTCCACCTGAATGATTTCCTCGCCGTATGCAAATTCACCATCTAAAGTCCAGTTAATATTTTCCTCAGTTTCGATGGTAATATTTTTTGCACTTGTAAAGGTTATCATTTTTGTTTTATATTTTTTGGAGCCCAACGCAATCACAATTTCGTTAAGTTCAAACAGGTCTTTGGGCAGTCTTATAAGCAAAAGTTCAAACAAGCCGTCGCTTAAGTCTACCAATTTTGGGTCAAGGTTAATGACGCCGCCTACAGAGGTGGAATTACAAATTGCACCGAAAATAAAATCATCTTCAATCACAGTGTCATCTGCCACAAAGCGAAGATGGTGGCTCTTTAAATTTGCAATATCCTTAACACCCTCAAGGGCATATGCCAAATATCCAAGTGAGTTTTTAAGATTTTGGGGTGTTTTATACGCAATCTCGGTAAACGCACCAAAGGATGCCACATAAGAGAAATTTCTGCCGTTAAATGAGCCAATATCTATCTGCCTGGCAGTGCCGTCCATAATATCCTCTGCAGCCTTTAAAATATTTTTAGGTAATTTTAAACTATTTGCAAAATCGTTTGTGCTACCTGCCGGGATGTAACCAATCTCCACATCTGCCCCTGACTTTAACACACCCGAAACAACCTCGTTAAAGGTGCCGTCTCCCCCGATTGCCACAATCAAATCAAAGTTTTTGGCAGTTTGCTTTGCAAACTCCTTAGCGTCACCTGCAGCCTCGGTGAGATACACAGTGCTACTGTATCCGTGTTTGCCGAACAACACTAAAATATCGGTTAAATATTTATTTGCCTTTTTTGTGCCTGCACAAGGATTCATTATGAGTAAAAGATATTTCGTTTTTTTCAAATTCAATCACTTCACTTTTCTTTAAAAATGACAGTTTTGCCTTTAAAATCCCAAAACAAATTACCCGGCAAAAGGAAAATAAATGCATATACATAAATTATACCACGAACACCATATTTTATCAAGGGCAACAAAAAAACCTGCATCAAATTGATGCAGGTTTTTTAACTACTCTTTCCATACAATAAATTTATAACTTTCTAAAATTTGAAAGTATTTAATAAGCCGTTCGTAAAGAGGATGTGCTCCCTCCCCAAACTGTGCATCTACCTTCTCCCCCAGTGCGTGCACATTCAGTGTGCCATCCATCAGAGGCCAGATGAAGCTACCCAGGTTATCAAGATGCACATAGGTAATAGGCGGCTTTTTTAATATCTTTTGCGCAAGAAAGTGAAAAACACCTTTGTTGGGAACCTCTAAGGTGACGATGCCCTCATCATCAGCCGACCAGTTAAACACTTCATTTCTCGCAGGGATTTTATCAAGATAATTAACTTCTTTTTTCATAGGTTATTTACGCTTCTTCCAAAGTGAGAACTTAAGAACGCTAAGAACAATGACTGCAAACAGCACAAGACCGCCAATGTTGGAAACAAGGGGAGAAATGCCAAGCTTTGCAGAAAGGTCTAACGCCTTGTCAAGACCAAACACAGCAAGGAGCGCAAGTAGAATACCCACAAGACCCTCACCGGCAATCATACCGGAGCAGAACAGAATGCCATCATTCACAATGGCCTCTTTTTCTTCTTTGTTGCGTTTCATTTTATCAAGTGCCAAACGAACCAAGCCACCCACCATAATGCAAGCATTGAGCTGCACAGGCAGATAAACACCAATGGCAAAGGGCAGCACAGGAATACCAATAATTTCAACTGCAATGGCAATAAATGCACCAATAAACACAAGCGCCCACGGCAGGTTGCCCTGCATAACGCCCTCAATGATAAGCTTCATTAAGGTTGCCTGAGGTGCACCAAGCTGCTCAGAGCCAAAGCCCCATGCACTGTCTAACAGATACAAGGTGCCACTAATGGCAATTGCCGCAGAAACAACACCAACAATCTCACCAATCTGCTGTTTTTTCGGTGTTGAGCCAAGCAGGAAGCGTGTTTTTAAGTCCTGAGAGGTGTCACCTGCAATAGCAGAAACAATACAGATAATAGAACCGATGGAAATGGCACTCATCATGCCGAAAGCACCGTCTGTACCCATTGCCTTTAAAATTAAGGTGGTAATTAAAAGGGTTGCAATTGCCATACCGGATACTGGGTTGTTACTGCTGCCAACAAGACCAACCATTCTGGATGAAACCGTTGCAAAGAAGAAGCCAAATACCACCACAATGCAAGCACCAATGAAAGATACAGGAATGGCAGGAATCAGCCAAACCAAAATGGTTAACACCAAAATGGCAATCAACACAAATTTAAAGTTTAAATCTTTGGCTGTACGCAAGCTGGAATCAGACTTTGAGCCTGCAATACTCTTCATTGCACCGCCAAAAGTTTTAACAATCAAAGGCAGTGACTTAATCAGACTGATGATACCGCCTGCGGCTAACGCACCTGCACCAATGTAGCGGATGTATGTGCCCCAAATTGCACCTGCACCACCCTCAGCAAAGATTTCGCCAATGGGCGCTGTGCCGGGATACAGAACCATATCTGCACCAAACAGAACAATCATAGGAATTAAAACCAGCCACCTGAACACGCCACCGGCAAACATATAAGA
>JAZSJR010000184.1:0-10027 GCA_045534415.1 Clostridia bacterium | reverse complement strand
ATGCGCGGCGGTACAGCAAACTGCAGCGTGGTTATTTCTGATAAGCCTGTTGGCTCACCGATTATTCCGAATCCGGATGTTTTGATTGCAATGAACCGTCCTTCTTTGGATAAGTTTGAAGATACTCTTCCCAAAGATGGTATTGTTATTTTAGACAGCTCTATGGTAGACCGCAAGGTCGAAAGAGATGATGTTAAGGTTTTTGAAATTCCTGCAAGAGAAATTTGCTTGGAAGCAGGCCTTGGCAACCTTGCAAACATGGTTATTGTTGGCAAACTGATTAAGGAAACAGGACTTTACACCATGGATGAAATTAAAGCAGGTTTGGAAAAGAGCATTCCGCCTTCAAAAGCTGCTTTGATGGAAAAGAACGTAAAGGCTATTGAATTGGGCTATCAGTATGCATAAAGACGGTTTCTGCTATGACGGACATCGCATACTTACCTGCGATGCACTGACGGAAACAGGTCTTGTTAGGCATGGATTTTCAACGAAAAGGGAAGGCACCAGTGAAGGCTCTTATGCGTCACTGAACCTGGGTCTTTTCACGGAAGATTCCCAGGAACAGGTCAGGCAGAATTATGTTTTATTCTGCCATGATGCAAGAATAGAACCCAAGCATTTGGTTGCCTTGAAGCAGGTTCATAGCACAAAGGTGCTTCCTGTTACAAAACAAGATATTGGCAAAGTGTTTACCAGTGAAAAGTTTTCTGAGGCTGACGGATTGGTTACCAATGAACCGGGTGTTTGCATCACAACCTTTTATGCCGATTGCACGCCCTTTTTGCTCCTTGATCCGGTGAATCGGGTTATCGGTGCAGTGCATTCAGGGTGGCGTGGTACCTTGGGGCAGATTGTTTGCCGCGGGGTAGAGGTTATGAGCCACCATTATGGGTCAGACAGCCGGAACATATTGGTTGCTTCCGGTCCCTCCATCAAACAGTGTCATTTTGAGGTGGGGCAGGAAGTGTATGAACTGTTTTTAGAGCAGTTTGGCGAGGTTGCCGCTCAAAACACTCTGCAAAAAGATGAAAAATTTTATATTGATACCGATGCAATAAACGTCCATTCCTTACAAGAAGTGGGCGTTTTGCGTCAAAATATTTTCGTGCATCCTGATTGTACCTATTGTGGCAGGGAAAACTATTTTTCCTATCGGCGCGATGGGGAAACAGGGCGGATGTGCGGCATGATTGAACTGATTTAAACAGAAGAGGTGAAGAGAATGGAACGCGTTGTTTTAGTTGTAGACGATGAAAAACCGATTCTTGACATTTTGAAATTTAATTTAGAAAAAGAAGGATTTCGTGTATTGGGTGCAAGCGATGGTGAAGAGGGTTTAAACCTGGCACTCACAAAAAATCCGGATTTAATTCTGCTTGACATTATGCTTCCTAAAATGGATGGATTTGATGTTTGCAAGCGTGTTCGCGAAAAATCCAATGTTCCCATTATTATGATTACAGCTCGTGAAGAAGAGGTTGACAAGGTTTTGGGACTTGAACTTGGTGCGGATGACTATATCACCAAGCCTTTTAGTGTTCGTGAGCTGCTTGCCCGTGTGAAGGCAAACATGCGCCGTTTTGCAGGTGACACTAAAGAAGAAGCATCTTCTGACATTATTACTGCAGCACCGGAGCTTATTATTGATACTACAAAATATGAAGCCATTAAAAACGGAACAACTTTAGACTTAACCTTGCGTGAATATGAACTTTTAAAGTTTCTGGTGACGCAGCCTAACAGAATTTTCTCCCGTGAGGCGCTTCTTTCCAGTGTGTGGGGTTATGAGTTTTATGGCGATGTGCGTACGGTTGATGTAACAGTGCGCCGACTGCGAGAAAAAATTGAAGATGATTCCAGCAATCCAAAATACATTTTAACTAAGCGTGGCGTAGGATATTATTTTGATAAAACATCTAAGTAACAAATGAAGGGGTAGCGGTATGTTTAAGGGTCTACAGTGGAAAATGGTAACAATTTTCGTTCTGCTGGTGCTAGCTATTATGGCAATTGCAGGCACGTTTTTGATCCTTTCTGTTACAGAGTCTTATCATCAGATGTTTGCTGATGAAATGAATTCGATTTTTACGGACTCGTTTATAGAGCAACTTGAAACAGGTGCCGCTCAGGACGAAACCTATGTTGGCAACGTTTTAAACGCCTTTACAGTCAGGATGGGGATAGACTCTTATCGTGACTATTATATTCTTTCTGCCCAGAATGCATCGGTCATTGATACGTCAGCTGATGTGACGGAAAGTTTTTCAATGCAATCTGCCAATTTGATAACGGCTCTCTCTGGCACGATTGGCAGGCAGGTAAACCCTCAGTCTTCTATTATGGACTATGCAGTTCCTGTGCGGGGCGGTGCAGAAAATTATGTTGTCTATATTTGTGACACAAAAGAAGAACTGACGGTTATTATCCAGCGAATTTTCAGCATTATTATTCAGGCAATTTTGCTGGGGATTGCCATTTCCTTTGTTATGGGTTATTTCCTCTCACGAACCATTACAACGCCTATTTCAAACCTGACGAAAAAGGCAAAGCGTTTGGCAGAGGGTGAATTTGAATCAAAAATTGATGTAAAATCTGATGATGAGATTGGTATTTTGACGGAAACATTTAACGATATGTCAGTTAAGCTGCAGGATGCCATGCTTCAAATGTCAACCGAGAAAAATAAGGTTGAAGCCATTCTTTTAAATATGACAGACGGCGTCATGGCTTTTGATACAGATGGCGGCGTTATACACATTAACCCCACTGCAAGAAAAATGTTTGGTTTGTCAGAAGAGGAGATTGATTTTAACAGCTTTTTCAATGAAACACTTCAAGCTGACATTCATTTGGGGGATATGCTGTATCTTGAGAACATTCGCTTTGCTGAGCGTGATTTGGTTCTTCGGGATATTTCTATTAAGGCAAGCTTTGTTGTGTTTGAGGATGAGTTTGATAACACCGGTGGTGTGCTTGTTGTGCTTCACGATGTTACAAGACAGCAGAAGCTTGAAAACGCCCGTCGTGAATTTGTGGCAAATGTATCTCATGAACTCAGAACACCGCTGACAACCATTAAGTCCTATGCGGAAACGCTGCTTGATATGCTGGATAACGCGGATGTTCCGGTTACGTTTATCAATACCATTTTAAACGAAACAGACCGCATGACAAGACTTGTTAAAGACCTGTTGGTTTTATCAAGCCTGGAGCAGCAGGACCAGCTTAACAAAACTGAATTTTCCATGCTGACTTTGGTGTCGGATGTTGTGGATACTTTAGAGCTAGTTGCAAAAGAGCATGGGCATCGTCTTTCGCTTACGGTTACAGAAGCTTTTGACGGATTGTTTTATGGTGACCGTGACAGATTGGAACAGCTTTTGTATAACATTATCTCAAACTCAATTAAATATACGCCCAACGGCGGTAAAATTGAGGTCGTTGCAGGGCAGAACTTCAATAAAGTATATATTAAGGTGAAAGATACCGGTATCGGGATTCCTGAAAAGGATTTGGGGCGTTTGTTTGAGCGTTTTTATCGTGTTGATAAAGCCCGCAGCCGTGAAAAGGGTGGCACCGGTCTTGGTCTTGCTATCTCTAAGGGAATTGTTGATAACCATGGTGGTACGATTTCAATTCAGAGCGAGGTTAACCGTGGCACGGAGGTTACAATTGTGTTGCCTGTTTTGCCACCAGAGCCTTCTGAATTTTAAAAAATGTAAATGTAACATAATCTCTATGTAATATTTCTGTAAAAAACCTGTGTTATAATAAAAATGTAAAGTATTATATACTATGGAGAATGTCCTTGCTTTTTTAGAGAAGCAATGTGATACTAGAATGATTTGGGAGGTGTAGAGAAATGGACAGACGAATGCTTAAAATCTGTGCAGCCATTGTAACACTTGTTGTTTTAATGAGCTTGTGTTTTAGCGTTTATGCTTCACCGGATGTTTTGCCCGGAACAGTTACATCAACTGCAGACGGCTATGTTACGCTTTTGGCACCGGAACAGCTGATTACATCCACAACTAATAAAAGCTTACCCATTTCGGCGTCAGCGCCTCAGGGGACGACCGTTACGGTGTATCGTTATAATTACTCTACCGGTTATTATCAAAAAATTGTGACAGGGGATGTTCCTTTAGAATCGTATGTAGGAGCGACGTCATTGTTTGCCGGTCGTGTGGATTTAAATGCAGGCTTAAACAAGTTTTTGATTCGTGGCGCATGGGATGATAACACCTATACAGTCGTTAAGTTCGAAGTGAACGTGTTGAATGAAGGGTTTATGGATCGTATTAAAAGCGTCATTAACGTCATTTTCAACTAAATAACTGAATTTTAATGGGGCGTCCCGATGGTTTTGATTCCAATAGATTCAAAACGATGGGTGCCCTATTTTCTTTTTTTGCATAACATTCAAACGAAAGGAGAACAGCCATGGTAAAAAAAACGCTGAAAAATTGCTTATTGATAGGCTCAATTTTACTGACTGTGATTTTGGTTTCGCAGATATGGTTCAGCAGTTATTTTCTGCCCGGTGGCTATGGTTTCTTTCTTTCAGGTCTGCAGCGCACATTTATCAATCCGGTAATGGACTTTTTTGGCCGTGCAGGCGGCGATACCTTTTCTCATAACTTAGAAAGTTTATTTAAACCGGAGAAAATAGTGGTGAATGCCTCAGACAACAGGCGGATGTATGCAGAGGGTCAGCCAAGCTATAATGAAATGCTTGCACTTTCAAGTGATGTTTTACGCAATATGCTGACAGGTAACTATGAGCTCAAAACCAAAAGTGTGGTTGACATGGATGCATATACATCGGCTTTAAAGGGCAAGTCTATTTATGTTGACTATGGAAAAAAGTGTGATTATCGGCTGTTTTCTTTTAGCGTTTGCGGCAAATCGCAAAACCGCTTTTCGGATGATTTAAGCTCTGTCAGCAGTTATATTATCAGTTTGCAAGATGGTATCATGAATGATATTTCCATTTATATCATGGACCAAAAAAGCGGTAATATTTATCGTTACATCGTTGAGGCGGATAAAGCCGAAATTGACAGCCAAATACAGGCGACAATGAATGAAACGACCTCAACAGGTGTGCTGTCATATTCTTTTGAACTAAATTTTCATAAAGAACAAGAGGGTACACCCTCCAAAATTTTATTTGACCCAATGATTTTGTTGGATTTAACCCCGGCACAGCTCAGCGAGGTCACTGGCAGAGGTTTAGAAAGTCATGATGAGGGCATCAGTGAAGAACTGATTAATGCCATTTTAAGAACCTTTTCCATTAACTCAAGAAGTGTTTGGCGTTATACCGATTTAACCAATGCCCGCGTTTTTGTAGAAAATAATGCTACGCTCACCCTTTACCCGGAGGGCTTGATTGAATATCAAACCGTGGGCAGCGGGCGTGGCTTGGATATTTCAGGTGGAAAAACAGGTTATGATATTTATGCGGCAACCGATTATGCGATGGATTTTGTAACGCAGCTGTGCAGCCATTTGCCGGCGGAATTTTTTGAGAATCTAAGAATCCGGACAGATATGGTAGATAATGCTGATAAACAAGGGGTATATCAAATTTATTTTGATTATTGTGTGGATGGTGTGCCTGTGCGGCATCAGAACGAAAATGGCTATGCCCACACCATTGAAATGGAAATAGATAATGGGTATTTAAAGTCCTACCGTCAGTATCTTCGTGCTTATGATAAAAGTTGGAAGCCTGGTCTAGCCGTTCTGCCTGTTTTGAATGCGGCAGATTTATTGGTTGATTCTCTTTACAATGAACCGGACCCTGTCAAAGTTCAGCACATTCAATTGTGTTATGTTGAAGATGAGTCCGGCGTTCTTACACCAAAATGGAATGCCTTGGTTGATGGAAAAGAACATATTGTACAATAGCGAGGTGACATATGAACTGGGGACGTGCAAAAACAATTTTGATTGTTATGTTTTTAATAACAGATATCTTTTTGTTGGTGGTTTTAATGCGAACCAGAATAGAAACCTATCAGATTCCGCAGAAAACCATTGCAGAAACTGTTGATATTTTATCTGCAAACCATATCGGTATTAAAAAAGAGCAGATTCCCTCTAAGCGGATAGAAAACCAAAATATCATTATGGAGAATTTTTGTCAGAATCCTCAAGAAGCTGCTAAAAAAATTCTTGGCCAGGAGGCAGTGCTTGTGGGCAGCACACCGGAGCAGTATGTTTACCAGTTTGAAAGTCCCCGGGGTGTTTTGCAAATTCAGGGGAATGGCTTTCACTTTCAGAATAAGAAAGTACCTGTGAATGGTAGTGCCGGAAACAACGTTTCAAATGAGGAGATTTCCAATGTCGTTGTCGGTATGCTGACAAAGCACGGATTCTTAAAAGATACTGTTTTTATCTATAACATTTGGAATGATGAGGGCATTTATCGCTGTGATGCTATGCCCATCTATAATGGATCTAAAGTGCACGGCATTTCAATGCATATTACAGCAGACAGGGAAGATATTTTAACCATGGAGGGGCATTGGTTTGAGCCTATAGAAATTGAACATAACAAACAGGAGATGTTACTTGATGTAACAGCCGTTTTAACCAATATGGCTCTTTCCGGTATAGAAAACAGAATTGAAATTTTAGATGTGAGCCATGGTTTTTATGCTTCCAATGATTTTTTAAACAGCCGTGAGTTTGCAGCTGTACCGATTTATGTTATGACAGACAGCAGTGGAAATACATATATGTTTGATGCCCGCGTGGGCACCAAAGTGGAATAGGGAAGGAAGAGATAAAATGTTAGTTGATGTAGCAGAAATTCAGATTCAATCAGGAAACGGCGGCAATGGATTGGTTTCCTTTCGCCGTGAAAAATATGTAGCAGCCGGCGGTCCTGACGGCGGTGACGGCGGCAAGGGTGGCGACGTTGTTTTTGTAGCTGATTCCCGACTTTTAACCCTGATGGATTTTCGGTATAAAAAGGAATATAAAGCCCAAAACGGTGGCGATGGTATGGGTGCAAAATGTACCGGCAGAAGCGGTGAGGACATGGTGATTCACGTGCCGATGGGAACCCTGATTAAAGATGGCGAAACAGACAGAGCCATTGCTGATTTAAATCAGGATGGTGACCGTTTTATTGCGGCTCGTGGCGGTAATGGCGGTTGGGGTAACATTCATTTTGCAACACCCACCCGTCAGGTGCCTAAGTTTGCTAAACCCGGTCAACGTGGCATTAAGAGGAAAATTAAGCTAGAGCTGAAACTGCTTGCCGATGTAGGCCTTGTGGGTTTTCCAAATGTGGGTAAGTCTACCTTGCTTTCAGTTGTCAGCAGTGCACGGCCTAAAATTGCTAACTACCATTTCACAACCTTAGAGCCTAATTTAGGCGTTATCTCAGTTGAGGAGTCTAAGAGCTTTGTTATGGCAGACATCCCCGGTATCATCGAGGGCGCAAGTCAGGGGGTTGGTTTGGGTCACGACTTTTTAAAACATGTTGAAAGAACAAGACTGCTTTTGCATCTTGTGGATGTATCAGGCATTGAGGGCAGAAACCCCATTGAAGACTTTGACACAATTTGTGAAGAAATGCGTTTATATAACCCCGACCTTGCTGAAAAGCCGCAGATTGTTGTTGCCAACAAAACGGATATTATTACTGACCCTGAGGCTTATGAAGCCTTTAAAAAGGAAATTGAAGACCGCAACCTTTTGCTGTTTGAAATTTCTGCTGTTGCGCATAAAGGTACGCGTGAGCTTATGGCGTTTGTGTATGGTTGCCTGCAGGAACTGCCTGTTCCGGAGCAGACAATTTTTGAAGATGTTGTGGAAGTTGAAGAAAGAGATGACACCATCACCATTATCCGTGATGGCGATGTGTATTGTGTTGAGGGCAGACGTGCCGACCACATTGTGGCACACACCAACTTCTCTGATTATGAATCTCTGCAGTTCTTCCAGCGTTCTCTGCGGGATTCCGGCATCATTGATGAGCTTGAAAAAGCAGGCATTACCGAGGGCGAAACGGTTCGTATTGGTGAGCTTGAGTTTGAATATGTAAAGTGAGGCAGCATGATGAATGCATTAACAATGGTCTCAAGAGCAAAAATCAATTTGTATCTTGATGTTGTGGGCAAGCGTGAGGATGGATACCACAATATTGAAAGCATTATGCAGATGGTTGAATTTGGTGATGTTGTCACAGTTGAACATACGAAAAAACCAGGCATTGTAGTTTGCACCAATCACCCTGAATTGCCGATTGATGAGGGAAATATTGCCTATCGTGCGGCAAAACTGATGCAGGAAACCTACCATCTTTCCGGTGGCTTTAATATTCAGATTGAAAAGCAGGTTCCTGTTGCAGCAGGTCTTGCCGGCGGCAGCACCAATGCTGCGGCGGTGATGCATTTAATCAATCGCTTGTGTAACCTTAAGCTATCCTTTGAAGAATTGGCAGAATTGGGCGTAACTTTGGGTGCAGATGTGCCTTTTTGCCTTTTTGGAAAGCCAGCCTTGTGTGAGGGCATCGGCGAGAAACTGACGCCGGTTTCAGGCCTTTCGGGTTGTTACATTGTGCTGACAAATCCGGGGGTAGGGGTTAGCACCGGAAAAATTTATCAGGCATTAGACGGCGAAAATCCCCAAAAGGGCGGCAGTGTTCGTGCCTTGATGCAAAATCTTTCTGAAAAGAATCTGACTGCTGCTTTTGGCGATATGGTCAATGTAATGGAGCCTGTAGCAAAGGAATATTGCCCTGAAATTAGCGACCTGCTCTCAAAACTTAGAGAGGCAGGGGCAGACCACGTTATGATGAGTGGTAGCGGGGCAACCTGCTTTGGTATTTTTTGCAATGAACCGGACAGAGCGCTGATTAAGAGTCTGTTTGGCTCGCAACTGGTGGCTATTACAAAGCCTGTAACAGAAGCCCAGTAAGGGGAGAAATATATGCAATATTTTGCTTTGGTTTTGCTTATTTGGAATCTTGTTGTTCTGTGCGTTTATGGCGCAGATAAAGGCTTTGCTAAACGAGGCGCACGGCGTATCAGCGAGAGAACGTTACTGACTCTGCCTTTGTTTTTGGGCGGCGTCGGTGCAATGTTTGGTATGGTTTTGTTTAACCACAAAACCTCAAAGGTGAAATTTCGTTTGTGGGTTCCGGTTGAGGTTATTCTAAACGTAGTGACAATCTTTGGACTTTTGTACATAAAGAATCATTTTGTATAAAAAAGAAGACACTCCAGAGTGTCTTCTTTTTTATATACCTTATTGTTGTAACAGACAACCACACCAAGAAGGTTTATATGTTTCTCTGTGTTTTAACATTGCATTTTAGAAAAAAAACGTGTATAATGAAATGGTAAAATTTCGTTTTACCGATAAACATATTTTAAATTAAGAAGGGAAAAAATTATGAAAATTGGAATTATTGGGGCAATGACCGTTGAGGTTCAAATGCTTAAAGACATTATGCAAAATATTAATGTGGCTAAAATAAGCGGCATTGAATATTACTCAGGTACCATATCAGATGTTGAGGTTATAGTTGCGCAGGCAGGGGTAGGTAAGGTTAATGCGGCGGTTTGTAGCGAGGCCATGATTATAAAATACCAGCCTTCTGCCATAATCAACATAGGCGTTGCCGGAGGACTTGCTGCTGCAGTAAAAGTAGGGGATATTGCAATTGCAGACACGGTTGTAGAACATGATATGGATACATCGGCGCTTGGTGATCCGATTGGTTTTATATCGGGTATAAACATAATCAATATTCCGTGTGCTGGGTGGGTTACAGAGGCACTTGGGTTGGCCGCAAAAAAAATTGATGGCATAAGCACTGTTTGCGGAACCATTGTTTCAGGAGATCAGTTTATCAGTTCGAAAGAAAAGAAAAATCAACTTGTTAATCGGTTTAACGCAGTTGCAACTGAAATGGAAGGGGCAAGTATTGGGCACGTGTGCTACATGAATGATGTTCCTTTTGGTGTACTTCGTGCAATCAGTGACAGTGCAGATGATG
>JAZSJR010000215.1:0-2488 GCA_045534415.1 Clostridia bacterium | reverse complement strand
GACCCGGGTGACAGTGATGAGTTGCTGCCCCGTGCTATTGAGATTGCTGTGGATACAGGTAAAATTTCTGCTTCTTATTTGCAGAGACGCTTAAAAATCGGCTTCTCCCGTGCGGCAAGAATTGTTGACCAGATGGAAGAGCGAGGCTGGATTGGCCCTCAGGACGGCAGTAAGCCCCGTGAGGTATTGCTTTCCAAAGAAGATTATTTAGAAATGAGTATTCAGTCATGAGAGGAATAGATGCCGGCTTTTTGCCGGTAACCAAAGAAGAGATGGATGCCCTAGGCTGGGATGCCCTTGATTTTTTGTATATCTCCGGCGATGCCTATGTTGACCATCCTTCTTTTGCTGTGTCTGTGATTACCCGGGTTTTGACAGCTGCAGGTTTTAGGGTGGGGGTTATCTCACAACCGGATTGGCAGAATGCAGACGCGTTTCGTGTTTTAGGGCGTCCGCGCCTTGGTATTATGATTGGTGCAGGCAATTTAGATTCAATGGTTGCTCATTACACGGCGGCGAAAAAACCCCGCCGGCAGGATATGTATTCCCCCGGTGGTGAAAGTGGTAAACGCCCTGACAGGGCTGTGATTGTATATGCCAACCGTGCCAAAGAGGCATTTCCCGGTGTGCCGGTTATCATCGGTGGCATCGAAGCAAGCCTCAGGCGGCTTGCACATTACGACTATTGGCAGGATAAAGTGCGTCGGTCTGTTTTATTTGACAGCCGTGCCGACCTTTTGCTTTACGGCATGGGTGAAGAGTCAGTAGTCAGCGTAGCAGATGCCTTGGCGGCGGGAAATGAAATCACGGACCTCAAAAACATTCGGGGAACCTGTTACATCACCGGAAGTTTTGAAGAATTGCCAAAAGAACATTTGATGTTGCCGTCTTATGAGGCGGTTTGTGAAGATAAAAAAGCCTATGCCAAAATGACAAGGGATGCTTTTTTTGAGCAGGACCCTGTTCGTGGCAAAGCTTTAGTGCAGCCTCATGGGAATCGTTTTTTGGTGCAGAATCCACCAATGCCACCCCTATCAGGCAAAGCACTTGATGCTGTTTATGAACTTCCTTATGTACGCAAGGCACACCCAATGTATGATGCTGGTGTTCCGGGACTTAGTGAAGTGCAGTTTTCTATCACCTCATCCCGTGGATGTTTCGGCTCTTGCAATTTCTGCTCTCTTGCTTTTCATCAGGGCAGGGTGGTGACGGCGCGCAGCCACGAGTCCATTTTGCGTGAGGCAGAACTGTTAAAGGATTTACCCGGTTTTAAAGGTTATATTCACGATGTGGGCGGACCTACGGCAAATTTCAGAAAAGCTGCCTGTGAAAAGCAAAAAACAGCAGGCACTTGCCGGAACAAGCGGTGTTTATATCCCACAGTTTGCAAAAGCATTAAGGCAGACCATTCAGATTATTTGTCGCTACTTACCAAACTACGCAAATTACCTTTTGTGAAAAAGGTTTTTGTCCGGTCGGGCATTCGGTTTGACTATTTAATGCAAGATAAAAACGATGCTTTTTTCCGTGCACTCTTAGAGCACCACGTGAGTGGGCAGCTAAAGGTTGCACCGGAGCATATAGCAGATTCGGTGCTTTCATGTATGGGTAAGCCTGAAAAAAGCGTGTATGAAGCATTTAAAAATAAGTTTTATAAAATTAATGAACAACTTGGGAAAAAGCAGTTTTTGGTGCCTTATTTAATGTCTTCTCATCCCGGTTCGACGCTGGATGAGGCAATCTCTCTTGCAGAATATCTCAGGCGTGAGAAAATTAAACCTGAGCAGGTGCAAGATTTTTATCCCACCCCCGGCTCGGTTTCAACAGCTATGTATTATACGGGGCTTGATCCCTTTACCATGCAGCCTGTTTACATCCCAAAGGGAGAAGAAAAGGCAATGCAGCGGGCACTTTTGCAAGCTTTCTTGCCTGAAAACCGAAAGCTTGTGTTAAAAGCGTTAAAAATAGCAGGTCGTGAGGACTTAATTGGTTTTGGACCGAATTGTTTAATTCCCCCACGACCGGTAAATACAGGAGGACAAAAAAATGACGGAAGCAAAAATCTTAGACGGAAAAGCGGTATCTCAGAGAATCAAAGACGAACTGAGAAACGAGGTGGAAAACCTCAAGGCAAAGGGCATAAATCCCGGTCTGGCAGTCATCATCGTGGGCGATGATCCGGCTTCAAGAATTTATGTAAATAACAAAAAGAAAGCTTGCGAATATTGCGGAATAGAATCTTTTGAATATGCAATGCCTGCGGAAACAACGCAGGAAGAACTGATGGCTTTAATTGAAAAATTAAATAACGATGACAGTGTTGACGGTATTTTATGTCAGCTCCCCATTCCCAAGCATCTGGATGAAAAAGCGGTTATCAATGCCATTCGTCCGGATAAGGATGTGGATGCATTCCATCCTGCAAACGTGGGTAAAATTATGATTGGCGATTATGATTTTCTGCCCTGTACCCCTGCCGGGGTTATGG
>JAZSJR010000170.1:0-12259 GCA_045534415.1 Clostridia bacterium | reverse complement strand
TCTTTATCAGGGTAGATTGTTTTATCAATATCCGGAATCAGAATAGCATTCGGGTCGATGGTGCCAGCATATAGCTTTTTACAGATGACGACAAAGTCGGAGGCCAAGCGGTCTTAGGAAGACAATACTAATGGCCAACTCCTTGGCTCACAGAACGACATGGCTACGATCCGACTTGTGTGATAGTCTTTATCAGGGTAGATTGTTTTATCAATATCCGGAATCAGAATAGCATTCGGGTCGATGGTGCCAGCATATAGCTTTTTACAGATGACGACAAGATTCCCCTCATCAAAATAAGGGGCGCCCTCAGCATGGCAGGCAGTAAAACCGCATTTTGCAATTTTATCTTCATCTCTGCCGCTGACTGTGCCGAAATATTGTAAATCCTTTTTATAGCTTTCATCAAAAAAAGTCAGCGAGAAACGGTCACCGGCATCTAAAAATTCTTTAGTATACCTTTGAGGACGGACAAAGCCGAACACAACATTTTTATTCCATAGGACGCCGACGCCACCCCAGGAAGCTGTCATAGCATTCACTTTTTCTTCCTTTTCGGCACCGATTAACATCCATTCCTTTCCAATCATTGTAAAAGGATTTTTTTCAATTTGCTCAGGGGTTATTTCATAAAATTGGCTCATGGTAAGCCCTCCTTTTATTTATTTAAATATTAAAAAAAAGATAACAAATCCAAGTGCCTGCCAGGAGTCCTGTCAGGTCGGCACAGAGTGCCGCCGGAACGGTGTGGCGGGTGTTTTTGATTTTGACAGAACCATAATACACAGCCAGTGTGTAAAAGGTGGTTTCAGTTGACCCCATAATGACGGAGGCAATGCGGCCTACCATAGAATCCGGCCCTTTTGCCGTTAGCAGGTCATTTACAATTCCAAGCGCACCGCTGCCCGAAACCGGACGCAACAGGGCGAGGGGCATGATTTCTGAGGGAATGCCCAGTAACTGCGTGACAGGTGCAAGTAAACCGGTAAAAAAATCTAAAGCACCGGAAGCGCGCAGCATTGTAATGGCGGTAATTAATCCAACCAGTGCAGGTAAGATACCAAAAAGGCTTTTAAGACCCTCCTTTGCACCGGATAAAAAAGTATCGAAGATATCAACTTTTTTTATAAGTGCGAGGCCGATGATGATTAAAAAAATTGACGGCATTACCGAGACAGAAAGGGTATGGAGCATTACAAACGCCCCCTTTTGCCTTTGCGAGAGAGGAGCTTTGCAACAGTTACCCCCACAGTGATAGCCGCTAAAGAACAAATCCACACCGGCAGGATGATGCTGAATGGGTCAGCAGAACCAGCTGCTGCCCGCAGGGTGATTACCGTGGTAGGGAGCAGGCTGATGGATGCGGTGTTAATGACAACGAACATACACATCTCATCAGAGGCGGTATCTTTTTTGGGATTGATGGCATCAAGCTCTTGCATGGCAGCCAAACCTAAAGGCGTTGCGGCATTGGCAAGGCCTAAAAAGTTAGCGGTCATATTCATCACCATAGCGGTGACAGCGGGGGAGTTTGGATTAAGCTTTGGAAACAGAAATTTTGTTAAGGGTCTTGCAAGGGTGGCAAGCTTTTCTGTTATGCCGGCTTTTTTTGCAATTTCAAGTATACCTGACCAAAAGCACATCATTCCCAAAAGAGAAAAAGCCATGGTGACAGCTTTTTCTGCCCCGGATAAAACAGAGGATGCCACGGCTTCTGTTTGACCATTTAAAGCACCAAATATAAATGAGACAAGAATGATTCCGCCCCAAATGTAACTCATCATACACACCACCTCTTTATTAAAATATGAGAAAAAGAGGGGTTATATGATGGTGTGTTTTGCCTTTTATAGTCTTTCTTTTACAGTAGAATGCACTAAAGAGAGGGTTTCCTTTATATTTGTGCTACCGGGAATGGTAAGGTCTGCATACGCTTCATACAGCGGGCGGCGCTCTTTGTCTAGTTCATATAAGCGGTGTTTATTTTCCACCAGCATAGGGCGGATAGACAGGTTTATTTTTTTTAAAATGGTATCAGGAGAACGGTCTAAAAATACAATGATGCCGTTTTGCTTTAAATAGTCCATATTCTTTGGATTCAGTACCACACCCCCACCGGTAGCAATGACTTTGCCGCCTGCTTGAGAAAGTTCTTCTGAAGCAATGGTTTCTAATGAGCGGAAGTAGGTTTCACCTTTATCATGAAAAATTTCTTTTACGGTTTTTCCTTCTTTTTCTTCTATATACTGGTCCATATCCACAAAGTCCATATTAAGAAGGGGAGCAAGTCTTTTACCAATGGTGGTTTTTCCGCAACCAGTGAGACCGATTAAGACAATATTTTTCATTTACATCACTCCCGGGCTGAGGGATAGTTCCCTAGAATTTGCATAGATGACACAAATTGGTTAATTTCTTCCATAGCATCTTGTACGGCATCTGCTTTTAAAGAACCGGTTAGGTCAACAAAGAACATATATTCAAAATTCCGACCTGGGAGAGGTCTTGATTCAATATATAAAAGGTTTAAGCCGTGAGCAGCAAAAGCAGAGAGAACCTTGCAGAGTGAGCCACTTTCGTGGCGCAGAGTAAATGCCAGGCTGATTTTGTCAGCGTTTTGGGATTCTTCCGGCTTTTGTGCCACCGAGACAAAGCGAGTGGTGTTATTTTCGGTTGTTTGGATGTTGTCGGCAAGCACGGTAAGACCGTACAGCTTGGCGGCTTTTGGGCTGACAATGGAGGCGCATTCTGTATCACTGCATTCTGCTACAAAAAGCGCGCTGTCTGCGGTGCTTGAAAGAGGTATTTTCTCTATGTTTTGCAAGCTGTTTAAAAAGTCAGAACATTGTAAAAAGCCTTGGGGGTGAGAGTATATCCGGCGGATATTAGTAAGGTTTGTACCTGCCGGTGCCGCTAAAACAAATTCAATTTTTAAATAGGATTCTTTTACAATGTATAAATGATTGCGGCATAATAAGTCTAGCACATCTGTAATGGCACCGGTAGAAGAATTTTCAATGGGCAAAACGCCGTAATCCACAGTGCCATCAGAGAGCATTTTGAAAATGCCGTCAAAGGTGTCTGACGGGTGGGATGCTGACGCATCGGGAAACATTTGAGAAAGTGCCTCGGCACTATTGGAACCGGGTCTTCCGAGGTATGCTACCCGTGGATTTTGAATGCATGGTGAAAGGTCAAGGGATGCTTTTTTTCCTTTTTGTTGCAGGTGCCTGGAAATAGCCATTAAATCTGTAAAAAAGTTTACAGTTACATCTCGGTATTCCGGATTTTTGAGTGCAGCAACACGACTTTTAATTACTGCTTCCTCTCGGTCGGGTACAAAAATGGGCATGTTTCGCTCGTTTTTATATGCACCTACCTGCTTTGCAACATCCATACGGCGTTCAAAGAGAGCAAGCATTTCTTTATCAATTTCGTCAATTTCATTCCGCAGACGGCTTAGCATAGGTTTTCGCCTCCAATAATAAATCAGCCACTGTGATGGCTGCAGCAGCTTCGATTACGCACACAGCACGGGGAACAATACAGGGGTCGTGGCGGCCGCATACTTCTATGGTATCTTCTGTTTTTGTTTCGACATTAACGGTTTTTTGGGGTTTAGCAATAGATGGGGTTGGCTTCATTGCCACGGAAAAGCTAAGGGGCATACCATTTGTGATGCCGCCGTTAATGCCGCCGTTGTGGTTAGTTTCTGTTTTAATAGTGCCATCTTTTAGGCAGAAAGCATCGTTTGCCTCGCTGCCATAAAGTTTTGTGATATCAAAGCCTGCACCAAACTCAACGCCTTTAACCGCCGGAACGGAGAAAAGCATAGAAGCCAGGCGGCTTTCAACCGATTCAAAAAAAGGTGAGCCAAGACCGGCGGGGAGACCTGTTACCAAAGTTTCAATCACACCGCCGACAGAGTCTTGTGCCATTCTTGCTTCGTTAATGGTTTCTGCCATTTGGGATGCAATATCCTGATTCAGCACCGGCAGGGTCTCACTCTTTAACTTGCGATAAATATCTACATCCGGGGTGACAGAATCAAAAGCGTCATCCCGGTGATTTTTTAAGGATAAAATGTGGGAAAAGATTTCGATTCCCTGTGCTTTGAGATAAGGTTTTAAAATTGCGCCGACAAAGACTAAAGGTGCAGTTAAGCGACCTGAAAAGTGGCCGCCGCCCCGGTAATCTGAAAAGCCATTATAGCGGCAAAGTGCCGTAAAATCCGCATGAGAGGGGCGGAGCAATTCGGGGGTATAGTCCTTGCTTTTAGTATTTGTATTCTGAATGATGGCACAAAGGGGTGTGCCGGTGGTTTTCCTCTCGAATAAACCGCTGACAATGTGAGGCACATCTCCCTCTTTTCGCGGCGTGGAAAAAGCATTTCTGCCCGGTGCGCGGCGTTCCATTTCTGCCTGCACAGCTTCCATGTCCACAGGTAGTCCTGCAGGCAAACCATCAATCACAATGCCGATGGCATCGGAATGAGATTCACCGAAGATGGAGAGTTTTAAAATGTTTCCGAATGTATTTGCCATAGTGAGCCTCCTAATCCTGCAGGGAACAATAATCCTGCCAGAAGTTGCCGTAAGATTTTGCTACACATTCTGCGCCTAACACCGTAACTTCGCCCGTTGCGACAGTTGCAGCAATGGCGGCTGCCATTGCAATGCGGTGGTCGTTACAAGCGTCAATGGTGCCACCTGTTAAAGGCGTTTTTCCACGGATGATAAGTTCATCCTCTTTCTCTGTGATATCTGCCCCTAAACGGCGGAGCATATCGGTGGTGGTTTGCAGCCGGTCGCTTTCTTTAATACGCAGTCTTGCTGCGTTCGTAATGGTTGTTTCGCCTTCTGCCTGGGTTGCGAGAACCGCTAAAATCGGCACAAGGTCGGGAATTTGGCTGACATCAATGGTGATGCCGGAAAGGGGCACACCAAACCGGCTGATGATGGATACAATCTCCCGGTCACCTTGAGAGGAAGTGGGGTTAAGTCCCTGAACGTCCACCTGACTACCCATAGCGTTGGCGCAAAGGTAAAATGCCGCCTGAGAGTAATCACCCTCAACGGTGATATCTTTTGCTACATAGCTTTGGTTACCGGGAATGTAGTATTTTTGATAGTTTTCATGGGTGATTTTGATACCAAATGCACTCAGAATGTCTAAGGTCATTTGGATGTAGCCCACAGATTCAACCGTTGTTGTCAGTTCTAAGACACTGTCAGCATCTAGCAAGGGCAGAGCAAATAAAAGCCCTGTAATAAACTGAGAACTGATGTTGCCCGGAAGCTGATATGTACCGCCCTTTAATTTGCCGCAGAATGTGACGGTTGATTCAGTGCGTGAGTAGCTGATACCCTCCTTGTCACATAGCTCAAAATAAGGGTCTAAGGGGCGGGACATTAGCCGGCCTCTGCCGGTATAGGTGATTTTGTTGCCGCCGATCCAGGCCAAGGGAATTAAAAACCGCAGGGTAGAGCCTGATTCGCAACAATCAATGATGGTTTCATTCTTAGCTTGGGGGATACATCCGAAAACAGAAACAGCGTTTTCTGTTCTGCTTGTGGTTGCACCAAAGGCTTCCATTGCGCCGAGTGTTGCAGAGATATCCTGAGAAAAGGCAATGTTTGTAATCAAAGAATTGCCCTTTGCAAGGCAGGCTGCAATCAATGCACGGTGTGCCTGGCTTTTAGAAGGGGGAACGGTAACCGTTCCCCTTAATTTTTTTGGTATTATATTTTGATTCATACAAAACCTCTGATTACTATCTGAGAGTTGCGCCTAGTTCTTTTTCAAGTGCAGAAAGAATTTCCTGCACGGTTTCGTTGATTTCTGCGTCTGTCAGGGTTTTATCCATAGACTGCAGAGTGAGCTTATATGCCATGGATTTTTTGCCCTCAGGTACCTGTTTGCCTTTGTAAACATCAAACAAAGTAAGGCCTGCAAAAAGCTTCTTAGCTTTTTTCTTCATAACAGCTTCTACATCTGCTGCCAGTACGGAGTCATCTGCCAGGATGGCAAGGTCACGGGTAACAGCGGGATATTTCGGCAGGGGGCTGTAGGTTTTTGTGTTTTTTGCGTAGGTCAAAAGGTCAGGCATATTGATTTGTGCTACATAAATTTCAGTGTCAATGCCGTAATTATCGCATACAGCCGGGTGAATCTGACCCAGCACACCGATTTCCTTTTTACCAACCAAAATGCTGGTGCAACGACCGGGATGGAAAGTGGGATTTTCGGTTTCAGGCACAAAACGTGCGCTGGTAAGACCGACTTCTTCAAACAGGGTTTCTACAATGCCTTTGGCATCAAAGAAATCGCAGGCACCATAAAGACCTAAGGAGATAACTTTTCTCTCTTCAGGGAGTTTTGCTACATCTTCATCAGGAATGTAGATGGTTGCAATTTCGTATAATTTTGCTTCTTCTGCCTTGAAGTTCCGGTTTCTTGCCAGGGTTTCCAGCATAGAGTGGATAGCGGTGGTGCGCATTACAGAGTTTTCTTCACCCAAGGGGTTTGAAATGGTTACGGTGTTACGCAGGGGGCTATCAGCCGGGAGGCAAAGCTTATCAAACAGGTTGGGGTTTGTAAAGCTATATGTTACAATTTCGTTCATACCACAAGCGCAAAGCAGAGTTCTGACAGTATCTTCAAGCTTCTGTGCCGGGGTTTTAACGCTGTGAGCAGTTTCGCCGCACATTAAGGTTGAGGGGATTTTGTCATAGCCGTAAATACGCAGCACTTCTTCTGCCACATCGGCAAAGCCCTCGATATCCTTACGGAAGGAGGGGGGGATTACAGTATCTTCGTTTACAGTAAAGGCTAATGCTTTTAGGGTTTTATCCATAAAGTCTTTGTCAATATCAGTACCTAAGAAATTATTGATTTTGTCAGCATCGTAGGGGATGATATTGGGCTGTTCTACTTTGCCACGGATGTCAATCATACCGTCAACCACTTCGCCGCAGCCAAGCTCTTCAATGAGCTGGCAGGCACGCAGGATTGCCGGCTCTGTATTCTCAGGGTCAAGCCCCTTTTCATAGCGGGCGGAGCTTTCGGTTCTCAGGCCCAGTTTTCTTGCTGTTTTACGAACCAGCGCACCGTTAAAGGTTGCAGATTCAAATAAAATTGTGGTGGTATCGTCTTTGATTTCAGAATTCTGACCACCCATAACACCGGCAACACCAACAGGCTTTTTGCCGTCGCAAATCATCAGCATAGATTCATCTAAAATACGCTCTACATCATCAAGAGTTGTTAAGGTTTCGCCTGCTTTTGCGCGGCGGACGTTGACAGCGGCACCTTCTAAGTCACGCAGGTCAAAAGCGTGCATAGGCTGACCGTATTCAAGCATGATGTAGTTTGTGATGTCTACAATGTTAGAGATGGCACGGATGCCGCAAGCCTTTAAGCGGTCCTGCATCCACTTGGGAGAGGGACCGATTTTAACGTTTTTAACCACCTTGCCGCAGTAACGCATGCAGCCTTCTTTATCTTCAACGGAGATAGAAACATAGTCGGAAATGTCACCGCCGGAGCCTTTTACAACCGGAGCATTTACTTTGAAATCTCTGTCAAAGGTTACAGCCGTTTCACGGGCAAGGCCAATGACGGATAAGCAATCGGGACGGTTTGAAGTGATTTCAAACTCAACGATATTTTCATTTAAACCAAATACATCGCGGATGTCTGTGCCGGCTGTCAGGGCATCATCTAAAATCAGAATGCCGTATTCAGCGTCTGGAAAATCAGCTTCGGTCATGCCCAGTTCTTCGTAAGAACAGAGCATACCAGCAGATTCAACACCGCGGAGCTTGCCGGTTTTAATTTTTGTGCCATCAGGCAGCAGCGCGCCATCAAGGGCAACAGGAACTGTTTGACCCACTTTAACGTTGGGGGCACCGGTTACGATTTGCAGGGTTTCTGTGCCTACGTTGATTTTGCAGACAACTAACTTATCTGCATCGGGATGGGGCGCGATTTCTAGAATTTTACCAACTACAACGTTTACAAGGTTTTCACCGGGGTTTTCGATACCCTCAACCTTAGAACCGGTCATAGTTAAAGCGTGGTTATATTCAGCCGGTGTGATGCCGGACATATCAGTGTAGTCACTGAGCCAACTCATTGGGATTTTCATATTGTATCTTCCTTTCTCTTACCGATTAAAATTGATTTAAGAAACGCAGGTCATTATCATATAAGTGACGCATATCATCGATGTTTAAGCGGCGCATAACGATACGCTCGAGGCCTAAACCGAAAGCAAAGCCACTGTAAACGGAAGTGTCAATGCCGCAACGCTCTAAAACTTTAGGATGCACCATACCGGCACCTAACAGTTCGATAAAGCCTTCGCCTTTGCAGACACGGCAACCTTTGCCGCCGCAAACGAAGCAGGAAACGTCAACCTCTGCGCTGGGCTCGGTAAAGGGGAAGTGATGGGGACGGAAGCGAAGCACAGCATCGTTGCCGTACAGAGTTTTCATAAATACCTCTAAGGTTCCTTTTAAATCGCCCATGGTGATGCCCTTATCAACCACTAAGCCCTCAATCTGATGGAAAACAGGGGAGTGGGTTGCATCCACGGCGTCACTTCTGTAAACACGGCCGGGAGCAATAACACGGATAGGCGGTTTCTGGTTTTCCATAACACGAACCTGCACAGAGGAGGTTTGTGAACGGAGCACCACATTATCATTAATATAGAAAGTATCCTGTGTGTCACGTGCAGGATGGTCAGCCGGAATGTTTAAGGCTTCAAAGTTATAATAATCATATTCAACCTCAGGACCTTCCACAATGGAAAAGCCCATGCCGATGAAAATGTCTTTTACTTCTTCAAGTACAGTGGTTAAAGGATGGGTTTTGCCGATGACAGGTTTTTTGCCTGCCATGGTTACATCCAGGGTTTCACTCTTTAACTGCTCAGCTCTGGCTGATGCCAAGAGGACTTTTTTCTGTTCTTCGATTTTGTCTTCAATAAAGCTTCTTACCTCATTGGCAAGCTGGCCGATGACGGGGCGTTCTTCAGCGGAAAGTCCACCCATGCCACGCAAAATAGCGGTCAGTTCACCTTTTTTGCCTAAAAGGCCAATGCGGATATCCTCCAAATCCTGCAAGGTTTTGGCACTGGAGAGTGCGTTACTTGCTTTTTCTTTCATACTTAAAAGCTGTTCTTTCATTTTGTTCTCCTTTCTATCTTCCAGTCGGGCATAAAAAAGTTTTTTAAGTTTCAACTCCCTATCCCCCCAATCTTGGGGGGTATAAAAGGAAACTTTATTTGTTTTTTGTCATTCCAACCTGACGGTTGTAATTTCCGACAAATAAAAAAAGCCCGCCCCTGTAAAAGGGACGGGCATAACGTTGCTCGTGGTACCACCCTTATTCCCAAGGCAAAAGCCCTGGCTTCATTGACGCGTAACGTGCGCTTGCGGCAAAGCCTAATAGCAAAAGCGTTCAACCCTGCAGCTCCGGAGTGAAATTTCGAATCTGCCCTTAACCGGGTTTCCTTTCAGCCGGTGAAAAACCCTCTCTTTTTTAGGTGGTGGCGATTTTACTTTGCTCCATCATAGCTTTTTATTCTTATATAACAAAAGGTATTATATCACAAAGTTTGGTTTTTTGCAAGAGTTTTTTACACGAAAAAACGGCAGCACAAACCAGTGCTGCCGTTTTGAACTTTAGTAAAAAATGGGGTTAGTCGTTACAATCGTCACAACCTAAGGCACACTTGATCAGGCAGGCGGTGGTTGTCAGCGTCAGGGACAGGAAGAACAACAAAATGCCGGCAATGATAGCGCCTAAAATGCTGGTTGCGGCAAAGCCGACACCCAGCAAGATGACGGCGGAGAGTGCCGTGCCTAAAATACCCGTCAGCACTGCCCCTGCGGTGCTGCAGATACAACCTCTTTTCGGCAGGGCGCTTGAAGAAGCCAATAGCACTGCAAGATAAACAACAGCGATGCCAAGAGCAACCCATAAAAATGCCGGAGTGACGGTGATTGTCGCTGTGAAAGTCAGCGCAGCGGCAATGATGCCGATGATGAAGCTTGCAATGGCAGCAAGTGTGATGCAACTACATTTGCAGTAGCATGAATTTCTACCCATAATTTCACCTCCTGATTTATTATATGAATGTTGTGAATTGGAGGTGAAAAAAATAAGCCGTCTTTTTACAAAATATTACATAAAAAGACAGCTTACTTTCTGATTTAAAAAGTTGATTTATTGCTTGGTGTCTTAAAAGTCACCAATCATACGTACTTCAGGCTCTAAGGTTACTCCGTATTTTTCAGAGACGGTTTTCTTAACAAAATTCATAAGGTCGCAAACATCTTTTGCAGTTGCGTTCCCTGCGTTAACGACAAAACCAGCGTGTTTTTCTGAAATTTGTGCGCCGCCAAAACGAGCCCCCTTTAAACCGGCATCTTCAATGAGCTTGCCTGCAAAATGCCCCTCGGGACGTTTGAAAAAGCTGCCGGCAGAGGGAAAGTTTAAGGGTTGTTTATCCTTGCGGCGTGTGTTCAGTTCAAGCATTAGGGCACGGATATCTTCCGGTTTCCCCGGGGTCAGTTTCATACGCGTGGAAAGAACAATACCACCTGTTTCGGAAAAGAAACTGTGGCGGTAAGAGAAGTTGTGAGCTTCTCCCTTTATGGTTTTAACCGTGCCGTCCTTTGTGAGGTATTCTGTTTCAACCACAACATCTTTCATTTCGCCGCCGTAGGCACCTGCATTCATAAACACAGCGCCACCCAAAGAACCGGGGATGCCGCTTGCAAATTCAAGACCGGACAGGGATGCTGATAGTGCTTCGGCAGCTAGTTTTGCCAAAGAAACGCCTGCTTCTGCGGTGATATATTCCCCATCTACGGTGATGCGGTTTAAAGGCTTTGCTAAGCGAATGACAACGCCACGGATGCCACTATCTGCCACAAGCAGGTTTGAACCAGCACCTATAACTAAGGGTTTGATGCCTGCATCTGCCAGCAAGCGGCAACAGGATACCAGCGCATCCTTGGTGGCAGGCTCAATTAAAAGATCAGCCGGACCGCCGATTTGAAAGGATGTATATTCTCGCATTGGTGCGTTCTCTCTGATTGTTATATCCTTTTGTGTGCCAAGTGCCGCAATCAGTTTCTGCATAGCTTCCTCCAACAAAATTATTCGGGTTTTGTATTTTCAAAACGGGAACGGTCAAAGCCTTTGCGACGGCAAAGGTAGGATAAAAACCGTTCGGCATTTAAGTTCACAATTTGCTCTTCACGGATGCCGGCTTCCATAGCCATGTTCCAGCAAAGCTCGGTATCGCCTAAATCGTAGATGCTGTGTGCATCGGTTGACAAGACAACGTTGACACCCATCTCGGCGCAACGACGAGCAATTTTAAAGCAGATTTCAACGCTTTTTTTACGCATATAAAAGGTGTGGTTATTAAGTTCGATGGCTTTATCCAAACGTTTTGCTGTTTCTAAAACTGTGTCAATGTCATAAGCGTATGCGGGATAGCCACTGTGACCTATAGCGTCAATATAAGGGTTTTCAAGTGCTTTTATATAAGTATTGGTGTGGTCTTTTTCAGTTCCAGGGTCAAGACAGGAACTATGAATGCTGGCAATGACCCAGTCAAGACGCTTTAAAAGTTCATCAGGCAAATCTACGTTGCCGTTATAATCCACAATGTTAGTTTCGGCACCTTTCAAAAGGTAAAAGTCACCAATTTTGCGGGGTAGAACTTTCAGGTTCATAAAATGCCATGCATCGGCACCATCACGAGTGGCAGGACCATGGTCTGTGAGTGCTAAAAGTGAAATGCCTAGGCTTTTTGCATGGGTGACCAGCTCGCCAACAGTGCTGTATGCATGGTGGCTGACTAAGGTATGGGTATGAACTTCTGTTTCTATTTTACTCTTCAATGTTTTCCATAAGCCTCCTGTTTAATTCTTCTGCTGCATTATAGCCCATTTTACGCTGTCTGTGATTCATAGCGGCAACCTCGATGATGATGGCAAGGTTACGGCCGGGCTTTACAGGAATGGTTAGGGATGGGATTTCAAGACCCATAATATCTGTTGTGAAAGTATCAAGACCTAAACGATCATAATGCTTGCCTGCCTGCCAGGGCTCTAAGTTAATGACTAAATTGATGTTTTCAGTATCTTTAACCGCACCGATACCGAAAATACGTTTAACATCAATGACACCGATACCGCGAAGCTCAATGAAGTGGCGGATGATGGCAGGAGAT
>JAZSJR010000120.1:0-3166 GCA_045534415.1 Clostridia bacterium | reverse complement strand
GTAATGGTGGTAATGGTAGGAGCATAGGTAGAAGGTCTGCCAATGCCCTTTTCCTCCAGGGTTTTAATCAGCGATGCTTCTGTGTAACGTGCCGGAGGCTGTGTGAAGTGTTGAGAAGAATCCAGCTTTTCATAAATAAGCTTATCTCCTGCAGACAGAGGCGGCAATTTTGTAGCCTTTTCCTCCTCTGCATCGTCACTGCCTTCTACATACAAAGTCATAAAGCCTTTAAACTTCACCTGATGACCGCTGGCTTTAAACAGATAGTCACCGGCTTTGATGTCAGCATTCACAGTGTTATACACAGCAGATTCCATCTGACAGGCAACAAAACGCTCCCAGATAAGCTTATAAAGCTTATATAAATCTGCCGGTAATACGCTTTTCAGTTCTGCCGGAGTCAAATCAATAATGGTGGGACGAATAGCTTCGTGAGCATCCTGCGCACTGCTTTTGGTTTTATAAATCCGGGCAGATGTAGGCAAATACTCTTTACCATACTGCTTTTCAATATAGCTTCTGGCATCTGCCAAAGCTTCTTTGGCAATACGCAAAGAGTCTGTTCTCATGTAAGTAATCAAACCCACCGTACCATGGCCGGGCACCGTAACACCTTCATAAAGGCCTTGTGCCGCCATCATAGTACGTTTAACGGTAAAGCCCAATTTACGGGCAGCCTCCTGCTGCAGGGTACTGGTAATAAAGGGCGGTGCAGGATTCCGTTTTTTCTGTCCTTCTTTCACAGAATCCACAATATAGTCAGACTTTTCTAAGTCCTTTAAAATTGCATCAACAGCTTCTTTATTTGAAAGCTTAACCTTTTTACCGTTTTTACCGTAAAATTCAGCCTTAAAGGTTTTGCCGGATTTCGCTTCCTGCAGCACAGCATCAAGATTCCAATATTCTTCCGGAATAAATGCTTCAATCTCCTTTTCACGGTCACAAATCAGTTTACAGGTAACTGACTGCACGCGACCGGCAGAAAGACCTTTTTTTACCTTTTTCCACAAAATTGGGCTGATGGAATAACCCACAATTCTATCAAGCACACGGCGTGCCTGCTGGGCGTCCACCAAATCGCGGTCAATGACTCTTGGTTCTGTAATAGAGTTCTTCACCGCAGTTTTTGTAATTTCATTAAAGGTAATACGGCATTTTTCGTTTTCATCAATATCAAGCAGTGTTGCCAGATGCCAACTAATGGCTTCGCCCTCACGGTCCGGGTCAGTTGCAAGATAAATCTTTTTAGCATCTTTTGCTGCTTTTTTCAGCTTTGACAAAAGTTCACCTTTGCCGCGAATGGTAATATATTTAGGCTCAAAGCCACCCTCAATATCAATACTCATCTGGCTTTTCGGCAAATCACGCACGTGACCGAAAGATGCCATAACCGTATAAGATTTTCCCAGATACTGTTTAATGGTTTTCGCCTTGGCAGGCGACTCCACAATGACAAGATTGGTTGCCATTTTGTTCCTCCTTCTAGACTAGAGTTGTATGATATATTGTTTGCCCGGAAGCGCCCGGACAAGACCTTTCATTTCAAGCATGGTCAGCGCGGATGTCAGCTTAGGAAGTTCTATGCCCTGCTCCGCCAAGGCATCAATATGAGTCGGCTTGTCAGATAAAAGCTTTAGAATTGCCTTTTCTGTTTCATCCAACTGAATATTTGCCGGCAAGGCTTTAGCCGTTTTGTTTGTGTCTTTCTTTTCGATTGCAGTCTTTGCTTTCCCCTTTGCAGCAAACACAAGAGATGACCGGGCATTTTCCATCAGTTCACCGTACCGGTCACGAAATTCACACAAAACATCTTCTGCCGAAAGCACCGGCTTTGCACCCTCTTGCAAAAGTGCATTTGAACCAACGGATGCTTTTCTTGTAATGTCTGCCGGAACAGTAAAAACCTCACGGTTTTGCTCCCCTGCCAGTTTAGCAGTAATTAATGAACCACTCTTTTCCGGCGCTTCTACCACAACAGTTCCTAACGACAAACCGCTGATAATACGGTTTCGTATGGGAAAGTTCCGCTTATAAGGTGGTGTACCCGGCGGAAATTCTGACAGCACAATGCCATTATCAATAATCTTCTTCATCAGTTTTCTGTTACTGAGAGGATAGCAAATATCCACACCCGAGCCAAGAACGGCTATGGTTTTACCACCGGCAGCTAAGGCACCCTCTGCTGCGCAGGAATCAATGCCGTCTGCCATACCGCTGATGACCATCATCCCATTCTCTGTTAATGCCTGAGCCAACACACGGGCGGCATCCCGACCATATGGTGTTGCTCTTCTTGTGCCTACAACCGCCACAGTAGCATATTCATTTAAGTCTATTCTCTCCCTGCACCTTGCGTATAATACATAGGGCGGATCATAAATTGAAGCAAGCAAACGGGGATAATATTCACTGTCAAAGGTAAGAATTTTAATATTCTTTTTCTTACAGACCTCAATCACCCGATAGACTTTTTGTAAATCTTTATTTAAAATGGCTTTACTTTCAGCCAGATTTAAACCGGAAACAGATGATAGTGCATCAGAATCTGCATAAAAGACCTTTTCCGGCGTACCGAAGTGGTCAAGCAGCGTTGTAATTGTACGATTTGGCACGCCTCGCAGCAGGCTAAGCCAAAGCCAATATTTTAATTCTGACAAGAACCGACATCCTTTCCTTATTAAATGACGTAAAAAAACTTACGATTAATACACTACTACAAATTCTAAAAATTGTAAAGTTTTTTTTTGCAAAGTTTAAAAATACATTCGTTCGATTGTAATTTTGCGGTTTTGAACCCGATTTCAGTGTTTTGCATCAAAAAACTGTTGAATCTTCCTAATATATATGGTATACTAACTATGCAAAGCATTTATTTTATCACTTAGCTGAATAATGGTATAATGAACGCATACCTTATTAAATTTTTATTGGTGGCGTTCATTGCACCATAATTTTCCTTGAATCATTTTTTTAATGAAAAATTATGGTATAATAAATGCGGAATTTTATATTTATAATTTAGCGTTCAATGCGAAAGCGTTGTCGGCCGGGTCCTGCGCAATCTGAGCCTGTGAACCTCGTCAGGTGGGGAACCAAGCAGCGATAAGCAGAATCTTGGATGTGATGCAGGATCACCCGGTGTGAAACAGTCATTAAATTCCGCCAA
>JAZSJR010000028.1:0-6235 GCA_045534415.1 Clostridia bacterium | reverse complement strand
GTTTCTCTGGCGCTGACCTTTCTATTGATGCTGATTGGCTTTGCTATTTCGCCAATTCTTCCCAAATATACGGCATTTGCTGAGGATGCGGCTCTGTATTCCTTTACAGTGAAAGCGCTGATGATTGTGTTCCCGGTTATGTTCTTTTATGCACTGAATTATATTTTTCAGGGCATGCTGCAATCTATGGGGCGTTATAAGTTGCCGGCGTTCGTCACAGTTCCGTCCAGTTTGGTTGTGATTGTATACACCCTGTTTTTAGGGGACAAGTTTGGCATTCCCGGTCTTTTAGTTGCAACGGTTATCGGTCTTTCTCTGCAGGCACTGATTTTGATTCCGCCGCTTATTCGTGAGGGATATTTTTACAAACCCTCTTTTGAAATTAAACATCCGGATATTATAAAGGCAGGTAAAATGGCCATTCCGGTACAGCTGGGCGTGGGGGCATATCAGTTGAATATGCTTTATAACGTCACAATGGTTGCCCGCTTTGAGGGTATGGTTACCCTGCTGACCTATGTGCAGAATCTGACCCTGCAAATGGTTTTGGCTCTCGTCTTTTCGGTGACGGCAGTTGTGTATCCAAAGCTGACAGAGAGCGCTTCCAAGGGAAATATGGAGGAATATAAGGCAACACTGTTGCGTGTGCTTATGAGCATGAGTGCACTACTCATTCCCATGACCTTTGGTTTTATCGGCGTGAGAAAAAGTCTTCTTTCCCTGCTTGCCGGCTGGGGGCAGATTACGGAGGGTGACATTAATAAAGCCGCAATTTTGCTGGCGGTTTATTCCATTGGCATTTTGGGCGTTGGCTTTAAAGAAATTTTAGACCGTTGTCTTTATTCTTTGGGCAATACAAAAATCAGTGCGGTAAACGGCCTGGTGATTATGATTGCCAACATCTCCATCAGTTTAGTGCTGATTCAGTTTTTAGGGGCTTATGGCATTCCCCTTGCTTATAGTTGTGCATCCATTATTGGTATGTGTGTGCTTTTGCTTGCTGTTAAAAAGAAGGTAGGTAGCTTTGCCAAAGGTTTGGGAATGCTGATTTTAAAATGTGTGATATCGTCTTTGGTGATGTTTTTAATTGTAGAACTGCTGAATGGCATATTGCCGGACACCGGCTCTTTGGTAAGCCGTGTCATTAACCTGTTTGTTCCTGTTGGTGCAGGTGCTTCTGTCTATGTTATCATGGCAGTTGTTTTAAAAATAACCCCGGTGATGGAGCTGATATTTAAATTCTTAAGAAGAGGGGCGAAGTAACTTGTCTAAGTTAAAAGTTTTATATCTCATTAATCATGCCGGCAAGGCTGGAACAGAAAAATATGTTTACAATCTGGTGAAGACCTATAACGGTGATAATACAGAATGTCATTTTGCATATTCTGAGCCGGGACTTCTGCTTGAACAAATGCAGGAACTGGGGATTCCCTGTTTTCAGTTTACAATGAAGCATCCCTTTGATTTGCGCGCAGCCAAACAGCTGGCAGACTATTGCCGTGAAAATCAAATTGATGTCATTCATACCCAATATCCAAGAGAAAACTACATTGCTATTTTATCAAAACGGTATTATAAAGAGCCGAGAGTGGTGTATACCTGCCATTTGACGCTGCAAAATAATTTTGTCTGGCGTATGACGAATAGACTTTTTACAAAACATAATCACAGAATTATTTCTGTGTGCAACAAAGGTAAAGAGCTGCTGATTGGTAACGGCGTTTCGGCAGATAAAATTGTGGTTGTATTTAACGGCATTGTGCCTAATGAAACCGTGGAGAAGAATGTAGAAAAGAGAGCGGAATTCGGCGTTGATGCTGACACCTTTGTTATCACAACTCTGGCAAGATATCACATTGCAAAGGGACTTGACTATTTTACTGACAGCGTTTTAAAGCTAAAGGAAATGACCGACAAAAAGTTTGTTGTGTTGTATGTGGGTGACGGCGAGTTGTTTGACGAGGTTAAGGCTCAGATTGAAACCCTGGGTCTTACGGGTGAAATCAAGCAGCTTGGCTTCCGCAAGGATAGTCAGGAAATTTTGGCGATGAGTGATTTATATGTTAACTCCGCTAAGTGCTTTGAAGCCCTGTCTTTTGCCATTGTTGAAGCGTTGGGTCACGCACTTCCCATTGTGGCAACCGATGTGGGTGGTAACTCTGACATTGTAAATGATGAAACAAATTGTGGTATTTTGGTCAATTATGGAGATACTACAGCTATGGCAGAAGCCATTAAAACCATGATAGAGGATGAAGATGCTTACAAGGCATTTTCAGAAAATGCCCGCAAGGCGGCACTCACCAGATTTAATTTGGACGAGTTGTTAAAGGAAACCTATCAATATTATTTTTAATTTTTAGAGGAGATTGTTACTATGGAAAAGAAAAAGTTTAAATTAAACCTTGTTGATGTAATTGTTGTGCTGGTTCTGCTTGTTGCAGTGGCAGTGGTGGGCATTAGCTTCTTTTCCGGCAGTAAAGTCTCAGACCCGATGGGTAAATATCGTGTCAGCTTTTTCTGTGAGGAAGTTCCCTCATATGCTGCAGAATTGATAGCGGCGGGAGACATCGTAACAGATGATGACAAAAAGGTAGAGCTTGGCACTGTGGAAGCTGTCACTCTTGGTCCCTCCAGAACATATGCTGCAACAGCAGAGGGGGAGATAAAGCTTGCCCCAAAGGAAGGCAACAACAGCGTAGAAGTGGTTGCGCAGGTTACGGCAAAATCCTTTGAACACGGCATCACGTTGGGTGCCGGACGCTACGGCGTGGGGCATTCACTTACCCTGCGGGTTGGCCAAACAAAAATTTATGGCAGGGTTTCCGCTATTCAAAAAATAGCTGAATAAACAGCATTAAAATTTTAGTATGAGCACCATGAGAGGATGGAGCAATGAAAGTACTGCATTTGATATCGGGCGGCGATAGCGGCGGCGCGAAAACACATTTATTTTCACTTTTAGATAAGCTGAAACATAAAGCAACGGTGAGGGTTGCTTGTTTAATCGACGGCGTTTTTTATCAGGAACTGCAGCATCAGGATGTTGATAATGTGCTGTTTCCCCAAAGAAACCGATTTGACCTTTCTGTGGTGGATGACATTGCAGATATGATTAACCGTGAACAGTTTGATGTGTTTCATGTCCATGGTGCCAGAGCAAACTTTGTTGCGGAATTTGTGATGAAAAAAATTCACATTCCCACCGTAACCACCGTACATAGCGATTATCTTTTGGACTTTGATACACCCATAAAGAAATTTTTCTTTACTAACTTAAATAAGCATGCGCTTAAAAAAATTCCGTATTATATTGCGGTTTCAGACAATTTCAAAGATATGCTGATTGAACGTGGTTTCAGGGCAAATGCCATTCACACGGTTTATAACGGCATGGATTTTTCCTTGGTACCAAAAGACATTATGTCTAAGGAAGACTATGCCAAAAAGCACGGCTTTACCTATGACCCGAGTAAAATTTATGTGGGCATTGCAGCCCGATTTGACGCCGTTAAGGGCGTTGATGTTTTCATTAAGGCTGCAGGTGAGGTCTTAAAAAAGCATGATAATGTTGAGTTTTTGATTGCCGGTGACGGCGTTGACCGGGATAAACTAAAAACACTAGCCGAAAGCACCGGTTTTTTTCATGCAATTCGTTTTTTGGGTTTTGAAAGAGATATTTATGCATTTTGGAATATTGTTGACATTAACTGCTTAACCTCTTTATGTGAGAGTTTTCCTTATTCTATGCTAGAGGGTGCTGCCCTGGGCAAGCCCATGGTGGCGTCCCGGGTAGGCGGTATTCCGTCTTTCATCATTGATGATGAAACCGGCTATTTATTTGAAAGTGGCAATGTGGCTCAAATGGCGGAAAAGCTTTCTATTATGCTTGAAAACCCAGCTTTGCTTAGCCAAATGGGGCAAAACATTAAAGAGCGGGCGACAACACTTTTTTCCAATGAAAAGTTTGCCCAAGACCATATGCGGATTTATGAAAGCATCACAAAAGATTACCACGACGACAAGCAATATGATTTTGCGGTATCCGGTTATTATGGCTTCCGCAATAATGGTGACGATGCTCTGTTGCTTGCTCTGACAGAGGAAATTAAAAAAGCAAATCACAATGCACGGATGGTGGTTTTATCAAATCGTCCGAAAGAAACGACGAAAATTTACCATGTTGATTCGGTTCATCGTCTTAGCTTTTTGCAGATAAAAAAGGTATTTTTAAAAACTCGCGGGCTTATTTTTGGCGGTGGCTCGCTCTTGCAGGATGAAACCAGCAGCAAGTCCCTTTGGTACTATCTTTCTATTATTAAATTGGCAAAAAAATGCGGTATGAAGGTTATGCAGTTTGCCAACGGCTTTGGTCCTATTAACAAACTGTCCAACCAAAATATAACGGTGCAGACCATTAATGACTGTGTGGATGTCATCACAACCCGTGATGAGGCATCTATGCGCCGGATGCAGGCTCTTGATATTAAGCAGGAGATTTCGCTTACAGCTGACCCGGCAATGTTACTCAAAGGCTGCACAGACAAAGAGCTGTCTAAAATGTTTGCACGGTTAGCCATTCCCGAGGGCGCCTATATGACCATTGCCATCCGTGAATGGAAGACAAATGCTCAAAACTTTACTGAGGAAGTTGCCAAGGCACTTAGGAATTTTGCAGAGCGGCATCAACTGAATGTGCTACTCATTCCTATGCAGTGCCCCCATGATATTCAGATATCGAAAGCCATTCAAAAACAGATTGGTCAAAGGGCGTATTTGCTTGAGAGTGACATTGGCATTAAAGAGGCCATTGGTGTTATTGGCGGCTCTAAGCTCAACGTGGCAATGCGACTTCACAGTATGATTTATTCCGTTTCTCAGGGCGTTAAAACAGTTGGATTGCGTTATGACCCGAAAATAGACGGCTTTATGGACTATGTAGGGCTTAATTACATTTGCAACGTTGAAGATTTGCAGAGCAAAATACTTCTGGATAAAATGGAGCATGCATATGCTGAGCCGATGAGTGAGGCATATCGTGAGCTCAGGGAACGTGCAAAGCAAAACATAGAAAAAGCGCTGGACATGATAAAGTTCAATTAGTTCTTGGGTGTTATTTTAATTTTCATTAATAAAATTTATTTAAAGGAGTGAATGTTTATGGGAACTTTACTTGGTATGTTGATTGTGATTTTGATTGTGTTGCTTGCGGTGTGCATTAAAATTGTACCCCAGGCGCATGAGTACGTCATTGAGTTTTTAGGAAAATATAAGGTTACCTGGTCAGCAGGCATTCATTTTAAAATTCCTGTTTTAGAAAGAATCGTTAAACGTGTGACCCTGATGGAGCAGGTGCTTGACTCTCCACCTCAGCCGGTTATTACAAAAGATAATGTAACCATGCAGATTGATACAGTTATCTATTATGCCGTTTACGATGCAAAGCTGTTTGCCTATGGTGCGGTGAGCCCCATTTCGGCTCTTGCTAATTTGGCGGCAACCACCTTAAGAAACCTGGTGGGTGAGCTGGAGCTTGACGGCACGTTGACCTCTCGCGATACCATCAATGCCAAAATGACCAGCATTTTGGATGAAGCTACAGATAAATGGGGCATTAAGGTAAACCGTGTGGAGCTTAAAAACATCATTCCGCCCAAGGAAATTCAGAATGCCATGGAAAAGCAGATGAAGGCCGAACGTGAAAGACGTGAAACCATGCTGCAGGCTGAAGGTCACAAGGCGGCTGCCGTAACCCGTGCTGAGGGTGACAAGCAGGCGATGATACTGGCTGCAGAGGGTGAAAGAGATGCCCGGATTGCTCGTGCCGAAGGTGAAGCAAAAGCAATTTATTTAAAGAAAAAGGCAGAAGCTGACGGTTTGGAAGCTTTGAAAAATGCTGGTGCTGATGCAGCTGTTTTAGAGCTTAAAAAATATGAAGCACTAGTTGCTATGTCAGATGGCAAAGCATCTAAAATTATTGTGCCTACAGACACGGTGGAGATGACCAAGGCAAATGTAATCTTCTCTGAAACATCCGGTTTAGGTGACACAACACCGCCTGCAGCGGATGAGCCTGCTATGCCGAAAAAAGACCCATGTTGTGAAGAGTAATTTATATTAAAGGCTTGACAGAAAGCTGAAATCATATTATAATTGTAAATAACTTAATACTGTTAGCTAAGTGAAGTGTGTAGGAGAAAGGCAGTAGCCTTGCCGAAGGAGTAATACTCTCAGG
>JAZSJR010000098.1:0-7709 GCA_045534415.1 Clostridia bacterium | reverse complement strand
GTGCCAACCTTTGCCTCATCATAATAGGAAAAAGACAACTTTGAAAGGTGAGAGAACATATCCCGCCGCATATCACTTTCAATTTTAACACCCATCACGTGACCTGTATTGGACATATAGTAGCTTGCCAGGGTATCAATCAAACGAAGAATCAGATAAAACACACCCACAGATAAAATGATTCTCACCGTTAAACTCGCAGGGTCATTCATTGCCCTGTCTGTAATAAAGCGGACAATGAGCGGCAAAACCAGTTCACACACCGTTGTTAGCGATGCACAGATTAAGTCAAATACCAATATCCACTTATACTTTATAAAGTAAGGAAGAAACCGCCGAAGCAGTCCTTTTTTTCTTTTTGGTTTCATTGCTAAACCCTCTTTATTTCCCAAAATTAAGAGCAAAATGACACATTGATAAGATGCCGGCTTTCATACCGGTTTCATCAATGTTAAATTTTGAGTTGTGCCAGGGAGCCGTAATGCCCAGGGCTTCGTTCCCTGTTCCCACGTGAATAAACGTTGCAGGAACACGCTCAGCAAAATAAGCAAAGTCTTCACCGCCCATTGAGGGGACTTTGCCGTAAATAACGCGTTCTTCACCCAAAAGGCTCTTTGTGCTTTCTGCAAATGCCGCAGTCATAGCCTCATCGTTAATGAGGGGCGGATAACGGAAGGTAAAGGTAAAGTCGCAAGTAGCGCCAAATGCTGCAGCCATCTGATGGGCAATCTTCTCCATTTCCTCAGGCACCTCTCTACGAAGCCCGGCGTGGAACGTACGTACAGTGCCACGAATCACAGCCTCATCGGGGATGACATTGTAGGTTGTGCCTGCGTGAAAATAGTTCGTAGAAATAACCAGTTTTTCAAGAGGCGTCGTGTAGCGGGCAGCTAAAACGCTCCAACCGGTTAAAATCTGTGCCCCAATTGCAATGGGGTCCACGCAGTTGTGAGGCAATGCGCCATGACCGCCTTTGCCATGAATCACCAATGAAAAATCATCCGGTGATGCCATAAATTCCCCTGCTTTAACCAAAATGCTACCGGCAGGCACCGCATTGTTAACGTGCGCACCAATGGCTGCATCTACCTTGGGGTTTTCCATTACACCCTCTTCAATCATAGGCAGAGCACCACCAGCATCTTCTTCAGCCGGCTGGAACAACAGCTTAATATTGCAAGAGAGTTTATCTTTCATTTTCCATAAAACTGTTGCACACCCAAGCAGTATTGCCACATGTGCATCGTGACCGCAGGCGTGCATCACGCCATTGTTGACAGATTTAAAGGGCACATCAACCTCTTCTTTGATGGGGAGAGCATCCATATCTGCTCGCATGAGTAAGGTCTTTTCTGCCTGCGCGTCAATCAATCCCACAACCCCTGTTTTAGCAATACCCTTTTGGTAGGGAATCCCCAGTTTTTCAAGATAATCACATATATAAGCTGAGGTTTCAAACTCCTGATACTCAAGTTCAGGATGCTGATGGATGTGACGACGGGCAGCGACAACATCTTCATAAATTTCTTCAACAAGTTTTTTTAATTCATCCATGGTAAACCTCCTAGTAGATTCTCAAAACGCCGGACACCTTACCCACAATTCTGACCTCACGGACTAAAATCGGAGAAAGAGCGTCATTTTCCGGTTGTAGTCTGATGTATCCGTTTTCCTGATAAAAAGTTTTAACAGTGGCTGAATCATCCAAAAGCGCCACAACAATGTCACCATTTCTTGCTGTTTCCTGTTGGGTAACAACCACATAGTCACCATGGAAAATGCCGGCATTAATCATGCTGTCACCACGGACCTTGAGCATAAACACATCTTTATTTTTCGCAAAAGCCATGGGCAGAGGGAACGTATCTGTCACATTCTGTTCTGCCAAAATCGGCGTGCCTGCCGCAACCTCACCCACCACAGGAACAGATAAATATTCTGCGATGGGCTCTGCCATTCTCTCTGCATTGGTTTCCACCAAACGGATGGCACGGGTTTTAGAGCCATCTTTTTCCAAGAGGCCCTTATCCTGCAGTTTTTTAATATAGGTATGTACCGTTGAGGGGGAATTAAGTCCCACCGCCGCACAGATTTCCCTGATTGAGGGGGGATACCCTTTCTTCTGCACCTGGGCAGTAATAAAATCTAAAATTTCCTGTTCACGATTTGATCGTTTCGGCATAATTGTTTTCCTTTCTTATTGCTAAAGATAACAAAAACTGTTTACGCTTCGTAAGCTTCAAATTTCAAATTAAATTCTCTTTTCTCCCCGGGTTTTAAAAATTCCAGCGTTCCGTTTTTGCGCATAACATCACGTCCGTCAGGATTGCAGTTACCCGGTTCAAGACCCATAACATAGTCATATTCGCCCAGCATCTTCCACTGAGTGAAATAGGGAATTTCATCTGCGTTAAATGACATTTTTAAGCCTTTTTTAATACCCGGATTATACATAGTAACTTCTGTTTCGCCACTCAGGGTGTGATAGTAGCACGCTTCATCAATGCCACTTTGCGGTGTTGTAACAGCAAGGCATTCAGACAGCTCTACTTCTCTACCCTCAGTTCTGTGCATAACTTTGGTTGAAGGGATAGTTATGACTGTATTTTCGTCAAGGAGAGGATATCCCATATTACAGTGATACATAACCTCCAGCGGACTTACGGTATCACCAATATTGGTAACCGTATCATGCATAGTGATTTCATTTTTCTCAAGTGAAACAATGTATTCTCTTTCTAACATCAACTTATGAGAAAAGATTCTGGCATCACGTACCTGCGCTTTAATGTGGATGCCGTCATCTGCTATCCAATGACCAATGTTTTCGCAGGGGGTGTTTGATATGGTGCCGTGCAGAGGCACTTCCTCACCATCATCCACGCAAGGCGAGCCAACACCTGTCAGACCGCAGGTTGTGCAAAAGCCTGCCGTAAAGGATTTTAAGAACCCAAGCCCTTTAGCATCGTAATACTGGGGAGAAACGTAGCCGCAGGGTGAAATGTAACTATAATTATCCCCTTTAAAGGAGAGTCTTGAAATATCTGCACATCTGTCAACCGACACCCAAAATTCAAGACCTTTGCCATTTCTGACATACAACATTCTCATACCGTCAGCTTTGCCGCCTGTAAGTCTCATTTCTTCAACACCTAAGGTCTGATGGGGATGTCCTATATACTTATTCATAAAATTACCTCCTGGATTTACACAATTTTCTTCATACACTTCAAGTATATCACAATTTTTCCAAAAAATCAAACATTTGTTCTGTTTTTTAAGAAAATATATGGTGGAAGCAAAACATCCACCATATATTCACTCACCGATAATTTTAATTAAAACTCTTTTTCTGCGCTTGCCATCTAATTCATAATAGAAAATTTCTTCCCAGGGGCCAAAATCGAGCTTACCGTTTGTGATGGCACAAACCACCTCACGACCCATAACCGTTCTCTTTAAATGGGCATCGCCATTATCCTCATAACCATTGTGCCAATACTGGTCATAGGGTTTTTCCGGTGCCAGTTTCTCCAGCCACACCTCATAATCGTGATGGAGACCCGATTCGTTATCATTGATAAACACGCTGGCGGTAATGTGCATAGCGTTTACCAACACAAAACCCTCTTTAATACCACTTTCGTTAATAGCCGCCTGCACATCATCGGTAATTCTGATAATTTCCCGGCGGTTGGGTGATTGAAAAAACAGTTCCTTACGATATGATTTCATTCTGAATATCCCCTTTCAATTTCCTTATTATCCGTATTCTACCACAAAAGGCTCTATAATTCAATCCATTTCCCTTGCGAAAACAGATATAAATAACAATGCAGAACTTTTTCCCCATACAAAATTTCTGCCGCTTTTTTGTAGCACTCAAGCTGAATTTTATATCGGTCTAAAATTTCCTCGGGCGTGCCGACTCTGTCTGTTTTATAGTCAATAATGCTGATGCCCGCTTCTTCAAACATCACGCAGTCAATCATTCCCTGCAGCATCACCTCTCCGGGCTTTCCTAACAGCTTTTCTGCATCAGCTAAAATGCCAAAAGTCACCTCTCGTTTAACCTGCGCTGCGCCCTGCAACCTTGCACCCAGTTCTGACTGCATAAAAGCAAAGATATGCTCGGCTGAAACAGAAGAAGACTCTTCTTTTATCAAAAATCCATTGTCCTCCAGTGCCTGAATCTGTTCGGAAACGGCTGACAGACTTTCACAATTTCGAAAATCTAAATGTTCCAAAACGCTGTGAAGAGCCGTGCCCATCTCTGCTGCTGAAAGCTTGCCGGTTTGCTTCTTTAAAAATTCCGGTCGTGGATAAAGATACACGCTATCCGGCTCAAGCTCCTCTTTCATTCTCTTTGCCTCGGTCACCGTTATTTTCGCCGGCAAGCCGAGTTCAGCCTGGTGAGCGTATTCATACGAAAGCAAGGGCAAAACAGTATCATCTGCTGCCACTTCACTCTCTTGTTCTTCGCTTTCTTCCTCACCGGGTAGTGCAAGGTCTTCGGCATTTATCAATTCAACCACAAAGCGGGAAGTATCCCCTGTGGGCGTAATAGTCTCTGTTTCAGAAAGCTTGCGAAGCAAATTTCCATCCGGATGAGATAAAAGTGCCATAAACAGCCATTGCAGATAGGATTTTGCCTCTAAAACAAAATGCCCGGACACCTGTTTTTCCCGCGCTCCCGGTGCGCATTGCTTAATCTGTTCTGCCATGCCCTTACCGGAACCAAGCATAATCAGCTTTTCTCTTGCACGGGTCATGGCGACATATAAAATTCGCATTTCCTCAGACAGGGTTTCTTTATGCATTGCCTGCTTCACTGCTGAGCGTGCCGCATTATTATACACAACGCCAAAGTCTGTGTCAACATATTGAGGACCATAACCCAAATCACCATGAATGAGCACATTACCGTGCAAATCCATCATGTTAAACTGCCTGCCTGTGCCGGCTAAAATAACAACTGGAAATTCAAGACCCTTACTTTTATGAATACTCATAATGCGGACAACATCCTGCTCTTCACCAATGGAGCGCGCCGCATCATAGTCCCCGCCAATAGCCTTATATTCATCCACAAACCGGATAAAGCTGTAAAGACCTTTTAATCCGGTTTTTTCAAATGCTGCAGCACGGATGTATAAAAGCCTGAGATTCAATCTGCGAAGCGTACCGCCTGAAAGGGTTGCCTGAGCTTCATAAAAACCGGTTTGCATATATAGGTACCAAATCAATTCCGCTGTATCCATCTGCCTGCTTTTTTGTCTGTAATCTGAAAGCGCCGCTAAAAATTCCTGCAGCTTTTTCCCCAGTTCATCAGTGGCTTCTGCTCGTTTTTTTAGTGCATCATAAAAATCGCTTTTTCTGTTTGCAAGGCGGATTTCTGCCAGTTCATCCGGCATTAAGCCGTAAAGCTGTGACCGGAGGACAGACAGAAGAGGAATATCCTGATGAGGATTATCAATAATTTTAAGTAACGAAAGCATCACAGTAATTTCTTCGCTCTGTAAAAAGGAAGAGCCAGCATCACTGTAACAGGGAATGCCGTGAGCCGAAAGCACCTCAGCAAAGCAAGCCGCTGTGTTACTGGTAGACCGCATTAAAATACAAATATCCCGATACCGAATGGTTCTTACGCCGCTTTTTGTCAGTACCTGATAACCGTCCTCAATGAGTTTCTGAATTTTTTGTGCCGCAACAATGGCTTCTGCCTCTGTTTTATCCAGCTCATCGTCATCTTTTGACTGTTCCCCGGTTTCCACCAGGCAAAGCTCTGTTTCTGTGGTTAGAGGGTGAGCCATATCAGGATACACCGCACCGGGATAGAGCTTTTCTTCATCATTATAATCAATTTCCCCCGCTACAGGAGACATCAGCCGGGTAAATACAAAGTTAATTGCATCTAAAACCTCAGGACGACTTCTAAAATTCTGGGATAAAATAATTTTTCTCTCGCTTGCATCTGCAGCATCCACATACCTATCTTTCTTTTCTCTGAAAAGCAAGGGGTTTGTGTTACGAAACCGATAAATGCTCTGCTTAACATCGCCCACCAGGAAAAGGCCTGCCGGTTTTTTAATAGCCTGAAAAATAGCTTCCTGCAGGGCACTGGTGTCCTGGTATTCATCAATCAAGATTTCATCAAACTGCTCTTTGACTGTTTCAGCAAGTTCCGTGGGATTGCCTTCTTCATCCGCAAACAGCTGATAACATCCGTGTTCCAAGTCGTTATAATTCAGCAGATTTTTTTCGCTCTTTTTCTCATCAAACCGAGTCATTAAGCGGCAAACCACCTCAGAAAGGCAACGCATTAACGGACGGAGCTTTGCTAAAATGTCACACTGCTCTTTTGCCGGCAGAAAGAAAAGCTCCTGCATCAGTTGTTTTTTAACATCTTTATTCTTAACATCATCCCGAATACTGCGTATAGTATCCCTGTAACGAGGTGTTGTATCCTTAGGGACAGAGGGAATGGTTTTAAAGGCAAGCCCGCTGAGTTTCTGATAAAATTCGCTATAATTTTTTGCTTGCAAAAGTGTTTGAAGCATTTGTTGTTCCTGACGCAAAAAGGGCGCTAAAACATTGCCGCCATCATCATTATCTGCCATATGTATCATTGCGTCATATTTTTTCATGATGGATTCTACTCTGTTTTTACCTGCTTCTAAAACAACTGCCGCAGCCTGTGTTTCATCAAAATCGGTTGTTTCATAATCACAAAAAGCCTCGGCAGACTCAGAAAGCCACGCTTTTGGTGCAGGCAAGCTCATAGCAAAATCATAAATATGATTAATCAAACCATAAAAGGTATCAGTATGCTTAATGTTTAAATATGCCTCTGTCAGTTTTAAAAAGTCCTCCGCAAAAACAGGGTCTTCATACATTTCTTCGATGACTTCTTCTAAGGCAGCAAGGCGAATCAATTCGTTTTCTGTTGGGTCTGCAAGGGTGAAGTTTGGGTCAAGACCCAAGAGATTAAAATTAGCACGAAGAATTTTATGACAAAAAGCGTGAATGGTGGTGATGGAGGCTTTTGGCAAAAGCGCAAGCTGGCGGATTAACAGCTCGTTTGTAGGGTCATTCTCCAGTTTTTCTGAGAGTGCTACCCCTACACGCTGGCGCATTTCTGCCGCTGCCGCATTGGTAAATGTCACGACTAACAGCCGGTCTAAATCGACCGGCTGCTTATCATCTGTAATTCTTTGAATAATACGTTCAACCAAAACAGCGGTTTTACCACTGCCGGCTGCCGCTGCTACTAATATGTCGGCACCTCTTGCGTGAATTGCATTCTGCTGTGCCAAAGTCCATTGTCTTGCCATCTGCACCACTCCCTGCACTCAGTTCATATAGATACAGTATAGCACAAGCAAGGCTGAATTGCAATTTATATTTTATCTGCCGGCACGGGGCTCAAAGGTTTTACACTGCACGCTGTGCTGCTGCACCGGGTCACAGGTTGTTACTTCTATACCCGCTGCTTCGCAGGTCATATTGCCACCGTTATAGATGCAATTTGTCACTGTACAGGTGACGCCGTTTAAAGGGGTATCGGTTTTTTGTGTAGACATTTTCTTATCCTCCATTTTTCTATTTTTTAATAGTGTAACCTTTTAAAGAAATTTTATCCATAAAAAAGAAGAGGCAACAAAATTTGTTGCCTCCTCTTTTTTATTTTTATATGCTTTGGGTCACTT
>JAZSJR010000010.1:0-2944 GCA_045534415.1 Clostridia bacterium | reverse complement strand
TATTGTCTTCCTAAGACCGCTTGGCCTCCGACTTGGGGGGATATTTATTTTTGCTTATCTGTATAAAGGATATTTATCACACAGCGCTGCAACACGGTCAATAACTTCATTTTTCTTATTGTCAAAATCAGTAATGGTCATGTAGATCAGCTTAGCAATTTCCTTCATATCGTCTTCTTTCATGCCGCGAGTGGTAGAAGCCGGTGTACCAATACGAATACCGCTTGTGATGAAGGGGCTCTGTGTTTCAAAAGGAATGGTGTTTTTATTAACGGTGATGTGAACTTCATCCAGCATAGTTTCAGCATCTTTACCTGTTACGCCTAAGCTTGTCAGGTCAGCCAGCATCAGGTGGTTATCAGTACCGCCGGAAACAAGCTTCACGCCCTCTGCCATCAAGCCATTAGCAAGTGCCTGCGCATTGTTGATAACCTGCTGCTGATATGCTTTAAAGTCATCAGTTAATGCTTCTGCAAGGCAAACTGCTTTTGCAGCAATCACGTGCATTAAAGGACCACCCTGAATACCGGGGAAAATAGCTTTGTTAATCATTTTAGCGTGTTCTTCTTTGCAAAGAATCAAACCGCCTCTGGGACCACGCAGAGTCTTGTGAGTGGTTGTGGTAACAAAGTCTGCATAAGGAACCGGATTGGGATGAAGACCTGCTGCAACCAAACCTGCAATGTGTGCCATATCAACCATGAAGTATGCGCCAACTTCTTTTGCAATTTCAGCAAACTTAGCAAAATCAATCTGACGGGGATATGCACTTGCACCGGCTAAAATCAGCTTCGGTTTGTGTTCAAGAGCTAGTCTTCTTACTTCTTCGTAGTCAATTGTATTGGTATCTTCAGTTACACCGTAGGGAACGATGTTGAAATACTTACCGGAAATGTTAACCGGGCTACCATGGCTTAAGTGACCACCGTGAGAAAGGTTCATACCCAAAACAGTGTCGCCGGGGTTTAAAGCTGCAAAGAAAACAGCTAAGTTTGCCTGCGCACCGGAATGTGCCTGAACGTTTGCATGCTCTGCACCAAACAGCTTTTTAGCACGCTCGATAGCTAAGCTTTCAGCAACGTCAACAATCTGGCAACCGCCATAGTAACGCTTGCCGGGGTAACCTTCCGCATATTTATTGGTCAGGGGTGAACCCATAGCTGCCATAACGGCAGGAGAAACAAAATTCTCAGACGCAATCAGCTCAATGTTCTGATTCTGTCTGCCAACCTCCTGCATAATCACGTCAGCAATCTGAGGATCAATTTTTTTAACATCATCAATTGAAAACATGGTTTCTAGCTCCTTTATCTTAGTGTTAATTATTTTCTTTTCTTAGCGTGAACAATTTTCTTGCTGGGGTCTTTTACTAAAGGCTTACGCAGCATGACTGCTGTAATAATTGCCATAACAATAAAATATACAGCCATTGCAAGATAAACTGCAATAACAGCATTTACGTGGTTATATAAGGGGAAAGATACAACCTTTGAACCGTAAAGAATTGCACAACCAACGAACACACCTAAAGCAACTGCACTATAGTTTTTAACAGCAGGCTTGTTCATTTTACCCCAAACAAACAGGAACACTGCCAAAACAGCACTCACGATGCCGGCAATCAAAACGATTAAATACGTCAGTTCTCTGCTGCTTGCATTTCTAAGTGCTGTGTTTACATATAAAAGCACAACAGCTGCCACCAGCAAAATACCAAAATTTAACACCAAACGGTTTGAAAGTTGTTCCTTTCTTTCTCTTGTCATAAAAACTCACTCTCCTATTTATTCTTACATACCTTTCGGCATAAAATTAACATTGCATTTCGTTCCACTCATAGAGTAAAACAGTCAGTGCCGTAAGTCCGGCTGTTTCTGTGCGCAAAATTCTGGGACCCAGCGTAACACTGTGAGCGCCCAAAGACTGCAATAGTTCTGCCTCCTCCGGTTCAAAACCACCCTCAGGACCGATAAAAATACCGGCAGTTTTTACTTTCGTGCCGGCTAGCGCATCACGTACAGGACACGCTTTTTCCGCTTCATAGGGCAGCAATAAAAACTCAGGTAACTTTTCTTGCGATAAGTCCTTTAAAGTAACAGGCATTGCAACTTTAGGCACACGCCCTCTGCCGCATTGCTTTGCAGCTTCCCGGGCTGTTTTTTGCCAGCGTTCAACCTTTTTTGCTGCTTGTTCCGGTGAAAGCTTAACCACACTACGTGTCATTTGCTCAGGAACAATGGTGGTCACACCCATCTCTGTGCACTTTTCAATAATCCATTCCATTTTGCCTTGCTTGGGAAGACCCTGAAACAAAGTCACCTCTGTCTCCGGCTCATTTTTACAAGGATATGAAGATAGAATTTCAACACTAATTTCTTCTTTTGTGATAGAAGTTATGGTAGCTTCATAGTCATACCCTTCTCCGTCACACAAAATAAGCCCATCCCCGGGCTCCATTCTGAGAACACGGGCAATATGCCCCACATCAGAACCAATGATAACAGCTTTTTTGTCAGTTATCTGACTTTTATCAACAAAAAACTTTGACATAGCACAATCTCCGTCAATTCAATACGATTAGTATATCACTTTTTGCCTTACTTTGTCAAGGTCTGCCAGACAGTTTCTAAACAAAAAAAGCAAAGAACAGGCTTGCTCTTTGCTTTTTTATGTTGCGTTGCTGTCTTAACGAAAAACAGAGTGGTTTGGCTTCTCTTTTCACCGCGTGACTACCTCTCAACCAACCCATATTTGATTTTAATTCTTTCAAGTTTATCTATCATAGGCTCGGATATAAACCACATGAAAAACGCAGTTCCAAGTGCGTGAATTAAATCAAAAGGAATGCCCATGATATAGGCAGAAGCAATCATCTCCCAAGTTATCTTATTCTGCCACATAATGATTGAGGCAGGGTTCATAATGCCACCGTAGATAATAAAGG
>JAZSJR010000157.1:0-9809 GCA_045534415.1 Clostridia bacterium | reverse complement strand
TTTCCGGGGCATATGGCAAAAACCCGGCGGTTAATTGGTGAAAATTTAAAACTTGTTGATTTGGTTGTAGAGCTTTTAGATGCTCGGGCACCCCTTTCTTCACGGAATCCTGATATTGATGCAATTTGCGGTCAAAAGCCCAGAATTTTGATTTTAAATAAGTCGGATTTAGCTGACCCTGAGGAAAACGAGAGTTGGCTTTCTCATTTTAAGGCACAAGGTCTTTCTGCCATTTTGTTTGACAGCGTTCACTCAAAAAGCACAAAACAAATAACGGACACAGTCCGCTCACTGCTTTCTGAGCAGCAGAAACGCCAGGAAGAAAGAGGTATGAAAAACCGCCCCTTAAAGCTAATGATTGTGGGCATTCCCAATGTGGGTAAATCTTCTTTCATAAATCGTCTTGCTGGTAGAACAGCTGCCATCAGTGGTGACCGTCCCGGTGTTACCAAAGGCAAACAATGGATAAAACTTTCGGCAGGATTAGAACTTTTAGACACCCCCGGTGTTTTGTGGCCAAAGTTTGAAGATGAGGCTGTGGGGCTTCGTCTTGCTTTTTCCGGTGCTATTAAAGATGAAATTATGGACACTGAAACCTTGGGTGCCAAACTGGTTGAAACCCTGTGCGTGCGTGCACCTGAGGCACTAAAGACACGCTATAAGCTTGATAACCTTGATTTTGAAAATGGTTTTTACGGTCTTGAGGCTATCGCAAAAAAACGCGGATTTATTGTATCAAAAGGTGAGTATGACCTTTTACGTGCGGCGCAGATTCTGTTGGATGAATTCAGAAGCGCAAAAATTGGAAGAATTACATTAGAATCAGCAGAGGGAGAAGAGCTATGACCCGTGCAGAGTTTGATAAGCAGTTTTTAAATGAACAAGTTCACCTTTTATGTGGTGTGGATGAAGCCGGCAGAGGGCCACTTGCCGGTGCTGTTTTTGCGGCAGCAGTTATTTTGCCTGAAGATTTTTATATGGAAGAAATCAATGATTCAAAGGCCTTAACGGAGAAAAAACGAGAGGCGCTTTTCCCCGTTATCTGTGAAAAAGCTCTTGCTTATTCCATCGCTCGTGTGGATGAAGATGTGATTGATGACATTAACATTTTAAACGCAACAATGATGGCGATGCGCCAAGCAATTGAGGGGCTATCCCTAAAACCGGATATGATTTTGATTGACGGCAACATTAGCCGCAATTTGCCGGAGCCGAATTTATGCGTTAAAAAGGGTGATGCACAAAGCCAATCCATTGCAGCTGCCTCTATCTTAGCTAAGGTGGCAAGGGACCGCTATTGCAAGGAGGAACTGTCGAAAGAATATCCAGCATATGGCTTTGAAAAGCACAAAGGGTACGGCAGCCGTGCTCACTGCGAGCGTTTGTGCACCCTAGGGCCTTGCAAGGCACACAGAAAAACCTTTATTGGAAAAATCCTGGCAAGGGGTCAGGAGTTATGATTAAAAAAGACATTGGAAGCACCGGTGAAAAGGCAGCGTGCCGGTATTTGAAAAAACAGGGGTATAAAATTCTGGCGTGCAATTACGCACATTTTACCGGTAAAATGGTTGGTGAAATAGATATTGTTGCTCAAAAAGGGGAGACGGTTTCGTTTGTCGAAGTAAAAACAAGAAAAAGTGAAGATTTTGGTTTGCCCTGCGAAGCCGTTACAAAAAATAAACAGCAAAAAATGATTCGCACTGCATATACATATATCAATGAGCATCATTTGGATGCAAACTACAGCTTTGATATTATAGAAGTGTTGCACAATGAGAAAAAGGTCGTATCCCTGCGGCATATTCCCAATGCTTTTTCGCTTTTTTAGGAGGCGTTAGAATGACCCCTGAACAATATCATATCATTGATTGTCATTGTGATACCATTACGAAGCTGAAGGCAGACGAAAGCCTGTCAGGGGACAGGTGTGACGTATCTATACTAAAAATAGAGAAGTATGGCAGCTACACTCAGCTGTTTGCAATTTTTGTCTGTGATACAGACCGCACACCACTTAAAACAGCAACGCATTATGTTGATAAATTTTATGCAGAGATTGCCAGATGTAAAGATGCTTTGGTGCAGGTTAAAACCGTGCAGGATATTGAGCAGGTGATAGCAGAGGGTAAGCTTGGTGCTATGCTTACCGTTGAAAATGGAAACGCCTTAGAGGGCGAGATTTCTAATCTGCGTAATCTCTACAGACTGGGCGTTCGTGCTATGTCTTTAACCTGGAACGGACGGAACGAAATTGCTGATGGTATTGGTAAAACACAAGGTGCGGGTTTATCTGACTTTGGACGGCAAGTGGTATTGGAAATGAATCGTATTGGTATGATTATTGATGTTTCTCACCTGTCTGAACAAGGATTTGACGATGTGATTGGCTTAAGCGAAAAACCAATTATGGCTTCTCATTCAAATAGCCGAGCCGTTAGCTCTCACAAGCGTAATCTGACAGATGACCAGATAAAACGCTTGGCTGAAAAGGGAGGCATAGCGGGGCTTAACCTGTATCAACCATTTTTAGCTGATTCCGGTGTTGCCACTTTAGAGGATTGCATAGCACACATCCGGCATATTATCAATGTTGGCGGGGAAGACTGTTTGGCGCTTGGTTCTGATTTTGATGGTTTTGATACACCGCCCATGACGGAACTCGCCGATGCCGGCGATTATGGTAATTTATTTACCCTTTTAGAGGCGCGTGGTTTTTCGGATGATTTGATTGAAAAAATCACCCATAAGAATTTTATTCGCTTTGCAAAGGTCATTTTGCAATAAAAAACGAGTTAAAAATTCATATTTTTTTTTAAAACAACCAAAAAAATAAAAAAATGTCCATATTTTTGAAAAAAAGCTTGTGTTTTCTTTCAAAATGTATTACAATACTTATTGTGTAAAAATTATGAAATGAGGTATGACTATGTACGTGTCTAACAAGGCGAAAAACATTAAGGCATCAACCACTCTTGCGATTGACTCCAAGTTCAAGGCAATGAAGGCAGAAGGTCTTGATGTAGTTGGTTTCGGTGCCGGTGAACCGGATTTTGACACGCCGGAATATATTAAGAAAGCAGCCATTGAAGCAATTAATACAGGTAAAACGAAATATACACCGGCTGCAGGTACTATGGAACTGAGAAAAGCAGTTGCAGAGAAGTTTAGCCGTGAAAATGGTCTTTCTTATGAACCCACTCAGATTGTGGTTTCAAACGGTGCTAAACATTCGTTGGTTAATGCTTTTATGGCAATTTTAAACCCCGGTGATGAAGTTATCATTCCTGCACCTTTCTGGGTAAGCTATCCTGAAATGGTGAAGCTGGCTGATGGTGTGCCGGTTGTGGTTGAATCAACTGAAGATGCTGATTTTAAGGTAACGGTTGATACTTTAGAAAAGGCTTTAACAGACAAAACCCGTGCAATTGTTTTAAATAGTCCTTCTAACCCTACAGGTATGGTTTATACCGAAGATGAACTTAAGGCAATTGCTGATTTTGCAGTTAAAAATGATTTATATGTTATTTCTGATGAAATTTATGAACATTTAATCTATGAAGGCAAGCACGTGAGCATTGCGTCTTTAGGTGAAGAGATTAAAAACCGCACTATTATCATTAATGGTGTTTCTAAAACCTATGCTATGACAGGTTGGAGAATTGGTTTTGCAGCGGCTGCACCGGAAATTGCTAAAATTATGGCAAATGTACAGTCTCACGCATCATCCAACCCCAACTCCATTGCTCAGGCTGCAACAGTTGCAGCACTTTCTGGCGGTATGGAAGAGATTGAAGTAATGAAAAAAGCCTTTGTAGAGCGTCGCAACTATATGGTTGACAGAATCAACAGTATTGATGGCGTATCCTGCAAAAAGCCCAACGGTGCTTTTTATGTTCTGATGAACATTTCTAAAATCAAGGGCAGAACCATTGCAGGCAAGCTGATTGAAACATCAGATGACTTTGCAGAACTCTTCCTGCAGGAAGCAAAAGTTGCGGTTGTTCCTTGTAGCGGTTTTGGTAATGATGATTTTGTTCGTTGGTCTTATGCGGTGTCTATGGATACCATCCGTGAAGGTCTTGACAGACTGGAGAAGTTCTTGGTCTAAAAGTGTATAGAAAGACAGCTTCGGCTGTCTTTTTTTTTATGCTTTGAAAATCTTTTTACAGCAGAGTTGTGTATACAATGATAAACCCTTTTTTATGAAATTTGACTAAAAAACACAAAAAACGTTGACATATTTCTAGAAAAGAGTTATAATATATTTTGTATGCGTGTATTTTCTTTAAAAACGGTTCTAACTAAGTTTGGAGGTAAAATCGATTATGGATTTTAAGAAAAAAAACATTCCATTTAGTCCACCGGATATTACGGAATCTGAGATTAATGAAGTGGCTGATGCGCTGCGTTCCGGGTGGATTACGACAGGACCGCGTACAAAAGAGCTGGAAGCAAAAATTGCAGCTTGGGTTGGGACAGAAAAATGTGTTTGTTTAAACTCACAAACCGCCTGTGCTGAAATGACGTTGCGTTTGCTTGGCATTGGCGAGGGTGATGAGGTTATTACCACCGCATATACATACACTGCAACGGCTTCTGTTATTGCACATGTTGGTGCAAAAATCGTTTTGATTGATACACAAAAAGATAGCCTCGAAATGGATTATGATGCATTAGAGGCTGCAATTAACGAGAAAACAAAAGCCGTGATTCCGGTTGATTTAGCCGGTGTTCCTTGCGATTATGACAGAATTTATTCCGTTGTTGAATCAAAGAAAAATCTGTTCAAGCCATCAAATCACTATCAAGAAGCCATTGGCAGAGTGGCGGTTTTATGTGATGCTGCCCATGCGTTTGGTGCAAAAAGACAAGGCAAAATGGTTGGTGCTATTGCTGATTTTTCAAGCTTTAGCTTTCATGCTGTGAAAAACTTTACAACGGCAGAAGGCGGTGCTGTTACCTGGCGCACCATTCCCGGAATTTCCAATGAAGAAATCTATAAGCAATATCAGCTTTTGAGTCTGCATGGCCAGTCAAAAGATGCGCTGGCAAAAACCAAGCTGGGCGCTTGGGAATATGATGTTTTAGGAACATATCACAAGTGCAATATGACAGATATCGCTGCGGCTATTGGCTTAAAGCAATTTGAGCGTTATCCCGCTATGCTAGCGCGGCGAAAAGAGATTGTTGAAGCTTATGATAAAGCGCTAAAACCCTTGGGGATTGAAACCCTTTTACATTATACGAATGATTATGCTTCTTCCGGTCATTTGTATCTTACCCGGGTCCCGGGGATTTCCTTACAGGAACGAAATGAAATTATTGAAAAACTGGCAGAGCAGGGTGTTGCCACAAATGTCCACTATAAGCCACTGCCGTTGTTGACGGCATACAAAAACATGGGATTTGATATTGCAGATTATCCCAATGCTTATGCTCATTTTGAAAACGAAATTACGTTGCCGCTATACACAACACTGACGGATGAAGATGTTTTGTATGTGACAGAGCAATACAAAAAAATTGTAGGGGGCCATCTTGGTGTATAAACTGTTTTTTAAAAGATGTATAGATGTTTTGGGTGGCATTGTTGGGTGCACTCTGTTTGGCATTGCTTTTATCTTTGTAGCACCAATGATATATTTTACTGATAAAGGCCCTGTTTTTTATAATGCAACCAGACGAGGAAAAGGCGGAAAGTCATTTAAAATGTATAAATTTCGTTCAATGATGGTGAACGCTCCGGACATAAAAAATGCAGATGGTTCTACATATAACGGAGCAGATGACCCCCGTGTAACCAAAATCGGCAAGCTGATGAGAAAAACCAGTATTGATGAATTACCGCAATTTATCAATGTTTTAAAAGGAGATATGAGCTTAGTCGGACCAAGACCGACGCTTGCAGTAACTCCCTTTGAGCAAGTTGATAAAAAAATTATTAAAAGATATGATGTAAAGCCAGGTATTACCGGTTATAGTCAGGCGTATTTCAGAAATTCTGCAACACAGGATGAAAAATTTGCGCAGGATTGTTATTATGCTGAAAATGTATCTTTTATGATGGATGTAAAAATCCTGTTTAAAACAGTTTTTTCTGTATTAAAACACGAAAACATTTATGTTGGTGACAACGTAAAAGGTAACTCAAACAATAAAGAGGCTGGGATTAGCGGATGAAGAGGTTATTTGTGTTGTAGAGACTTATAAGAAGATCGTGAGAGGATATATAAAATGATGCTTTGTAAATGGGAAAAGTTACCACAAGAGATGCAGACAGAGGAAGTTCGCAGGTACTATGATATATTAAGCAAAAAAAAATGTAGTTTGTTTTTTAAACGTTTATTTGATGTTGTTGTATCTGCAATTGGCTTGGTTGTGTTTTCGCCGGTATTTTTAGCACTCGCGATTGCAATCAAAGTGGATTCTCCGGGTTCTGTATTTTACCGGCAAAAAAGAGTTACGCAGTATGGAAAATGTTTTCATATTTTTAAATTTAGAACTATGGTCTCAAATGCCGATAAAATTGGCAGTCAGGTAACGATTAAAGGTGATAGTCGAATCACGCGCGTGGGAAGCTTTATCCGTAAATATCGTTTGGATGAAATAAGCCAGTTTATTGATGTGTTTCGCGGGACAATGACATTTGTTGCAACAAGACCGGAATCACTCGAATACATAAAGCATTATACACCGGAAATGTTTGCAACACTGCTGATTCCTGCTGGTGTCACAAATCTTGCAAGTATTTTTTATAAAGATGAGGCTGAATTGCTGGAAAAGGCTGAAGATGCTGATAAAGTATACATAGAAGAAATACTGCCCAAAAAAATGTATTACAATCTTAAATACATTGAAGAATTTAGTTTATTAAATGATTTTTTAACAATGATAAAAACGGTTTTGGCAGTATTGGGAAAAGATTATACGGCGGGTTCTGCAACGTTGGACGTTGATTTAAAGATAGAAAATACAAATTTATAGATTAGTGGGCTTTGTTATATGTTACAGATTAAAAAAATAGATAGTGACGAAAAAAATTATATCAATCAGATTGTACAAATTCATTTAGATACATTTGAGGGCTTCTTTTTGACTTTTATGGGTCGTGGTTTTTTGACGCAAATGTATATGTCTTATTGTGTTCATGACTCCTCTGGGCTTTATGTTGCTACAGAGCAGGACGAGCCAGTAGGGTTCTTGGCATATTCTGACGATATGAGCGGCTTATATAAGTTTATGATCAAAAAGAAGCTGATAGCCTTTGCCTGGTATAGCCTAGGTGCTTTTCTAAGAAAGCCGAAGGTTTTTTTGCGGCTTATTCGCGCTTTTTTGAAGCCGGGAGAGAGCAAAAGGCAAGAAAACTATGTTGAACTCTCATCCATTGGTGTAAAACCTACTGCGAAATCTAATGGTATTGGTTCTCGGTTGATTGAAGAGCTAATTCGCGAAACGAACTTTGAAAAAAATGCGTATATTGCCCTGGAAACTGACGCAGAGCAAAACGATGGTGCCAATCATTTTTATCAAAAGAATGGATTTATACTTACAAGATCTTTCATTACACATGAGGGAAGAAAAATGAACGAATACCGATACTATCGAAAGGAGTTACCGCCCGCATGAAGATGCTATACATATTAAATGTGGCAAACAAAATCAATAGCTTTTGTCTGAGCAGCATACTAGCAGCTAAGGAATTAGGAATAGAGTATCATATTGCCGGAAACTGGGGTTATCAAAACGAATTAGAACGTTTAGCAGATGAGACAAAGTATGGTATTCGGATTCACCAAATTGATTTTATCCGTTCTCCGTTCGATTGTCGTAATTATAAAGCCTATAAGCAGCTAAAAAAATTAGTTCAGGAAGAAAAATTTGATGTGATGCACTGTAATACTCCTATTGGTGGATTGCTCGGCAGAATCGTGGGAATACAATGTAAGATAAGTAAAATTATATATCAAACTCATGGATTCCATTTTTATAAAGGCGCACCATTAAAAAACTGGTTATTGTATTATCCAGTTGAAAAACTCTTTGCCCACTTCACGGATGTTTTGGTTACCATAAATCGGGAAGATTATGCGCTGGCACAAAAAAAACTAAAGGCAAAAAAGGTTGTCTATGTGCCCGGTGTGGGTGTTGACTTAGAAAAGTTTGGAAAATCTACGATTCACAAAGCTGAAAAAAGAAAAGAACTTGATGTTCCGGAAAATAGTGTGGTTTTGTTATCGGTTGGAGAAGTAAACGAAAACAAGAATCAACAAGTGATTATTCGCGCTATGGCAGAGATTTCTGATGAGAATATTCACTATTTGATCGCTGGAAAGGGCAATCAAATAGACAACTTACAGAATTTGGCAGATTCGCTGAATTTGGGCAATAGAGTGCATTTTCTTGGATTTCGAAAGGATATTCCTGAACTCTGTATGGCATCAGATATTTTCTGTTTTCCCTCCAAAAGAGAGGGATTAGGCTTAGCTTCGCTAGAAGCTATGGCTTGCGGATTACCGATTTTAACATCTAATGTACATGGAATCAACGATTACAGTGAAGATGGGGTTACAGGTTATAAGTTTTCTCCTGTTGATACAAAGGGATTTGCCGAAGGAATTAAGAAGCTTTCTGCAGAACCTGAAACTTGCCAAAAAATGAGGGGGCATAACCAAAATGCCGTAAAAAAATATAGTATTCAACATGTTTTGCCCTTAATGAATGATTTATATAATATTTAAACCGGAGTGAAGTATTGTGCATGAAATGAGTGAAATAGCAAGTGTAATTTTGTATCTTGCTGTTTATATTATATCGGCATATTTTATGTCAAAAAGCAGAGTTATAGAGAAAAAAAGACCTGATATATTATTTGTTGTTGCGGTCTTGTTGCCGGTGCTGCTTGCGGCAAACCGTTATTATGTGGGAACAGACTTTGAAAATTATTTTTTGATGTATAAAAATATGTCTCGTTGTCCTTTCACAAGGTGGATGAGTGAAGAAATGTCCATAGATGGAACACCCTTTGGCATTTGGTTTATTGCGCGTTTAGCATTCCAAATTCGTTCTTATAAAATGTTTTACGGCTTGCTGGCAACGGTTATTTATGTGCCGGCGGCATTGATGATAAAAAAATACTTCCCGAAAGATCTTTCTTTTTTAGGCATTCTTCTTTTTTTAACAGGGGAGTTTACAACGGGATTGAATATTTCCAAGCAAGTGTCTGCTGTTGTTATTTTGATGGCGGGAATGCAGTATGTTCATGAAAGAAAATTCTGGAAATTTGCTTTAACACTGCTACTTTCATGGTGTTTTCACCCCTCGGCACTGATTGCTGCACCAATTTATTTCCTTTGGAAGGCAGAGGACACTCCAATCAGCTTTAAACGAGTGGTCTTTATACTTGGGTGTGTTGTTTTTATAAACGTTTTGCCTCAATTCTTGACTGCAATTGGCGGGCGATTTGAAACATACACTGTATATACGGATGAAATTTCTAATAAAAGTTTCTTTTTGAGTGCATCATGGGTGTTTTTTTTCTTCGTTATGAGAAGAAGGTATACAGAGCTGGATTGGCGAAATGACCTATATATTTCTATGATTTTGATTGGTTTGATTTTGAGTATTTCCGGTTTTTCATCGCCCTTTGTAAAAAGAATAGCCATGTATTATACTTTTCCGCAAATATTTCTGATTTTTCAGATTCCTTACCTTTTTGATGAACAGGAGAAGCCTTTATTCAAAAGTCTTGTCTTTATATACACGATTGTTATGTTTGTATTAAATTTTTATGTTTTTGCGTAGAAGTGGGA
>JAZSJR010000162.1:0-1980 GCA_045534415.1 Clostridia bacterium | reverse complement strand
CAACAACTCATTCGACGCCGAAGCTAGGTCGGCTACAGAAGGCAGTGTATCAACAAAGCGTCGGTAATACGGCAAAACCGCCTCTATGCGTGTCTGCTGCAGCATAATTTCAGATACCCAAACACGGTAGGGGTCCCGGTTCTCTCTCCAGGGTAGCACTCTTTTATTTTTTTCATACCAAGAACAAAGCGGCGATATCATCGCCGCTAAAATACCATTATGTTTCATTATTATTTCCCTGCACTTCGCTTTAAAGTTTTAATAAACGATATGCATTTTTCCATAAAATATTTTCTCGTTCTGCCTCTGACAAAAGAAGCTTATCAAAGATGTCCAGCTCCGCTTTATGTAAGGACAAGGGATAATCTGTGCCAAACAGCACCCTGTCTGCCCCATGAGATAAAATCATCTCTGTGGCAACCTTCGGCTCTAAAAACCGAATAGCGCTGGATGTATCAAGATATACATTCTCCCTACCGTAAAGATAGCGTTCTACTTTATCCCACTCATATACGCCGCCCAAATGAGCCGCCACAACAGTTAAATCCGGAATCTCATCCATAACCTTTGCAAGCCGCTTGGGGGTTGCTCCATCCAGCGTTCTGTCACCCATGTGCATCAGCACCGGAAGCTTACGCTTTGCAATTGCTTCATAAACCGGAAACATCTTCTCATCATCAATCTTAAAACCCTGAAAAATAGGGTGAAACTTGATGCCACGAAGCCCTAAAGACTTGATTCTGTCAAGCTCTTTTTCAAATTCTTCAAAGTCCTGATGGAGAGTTCCAAAGCCGATGATATCGCGGCTAATAAGTCCGGAAACATAATCGTTAATGACCGTAACCTGCTCTTTTTTTGTAGCCGTTGCGTGAACCACCAGTTTATCAATGGCATGTTCTTTCATGCTGTCTGTCACAACAGAGAATTTACCGTTTCCGGCAAGTGGAATACCATAATATTTTTCGAGATTTATTGCCGCTTTTTCTGCGATTTTATCGTGAAAAGCATGGGCATGAAAATCTACAACTTTTCTAACCAAACCAAATTACCTTCTTTTAATTAAAAACAATCTCTTTCTTTCTGCCAATATCCTTGCGGTAATGCGCACCCTCAAAGGAAATTTTGGAAACACCCTCATATGCCTTGGAAATGGCTGTTTCTAAATCAGATGCCACAGCTGTCACACCCAGCACTCTACCGCCAGCAGTTAAGAACTTGCCATTCTCAAGCTTTGTGCCTGCGTGGAATACCGTCAAATCCGGGTCGCTTTCAGCTGCATCAAGACCATCTATTGCATAACCTGTTGCATACTTTTTAGGATATCCACCAGAAGCCATAACAACACAAACTGCTGCATTGTCTTCCCACTCAACGGTGATTTCACCTAAGCGTTCATCTGCCACTGCCATAAAGATTTCCAAAAGGTCAGTTTTGAGTCTTGGCAGAACAACCTGTGTTTCGGGGTCACCAAAGCGAGCGTTATATTCAATGACTTTAACGCCGTTTTTGGTCATAATCAAGCCAAAATACAGAACACCTTTAAAGGTTCTGCCCTCTTTGTTCATAGCGTCAACTGTGGGCAAAAAGATGTTTTCCATACATTCTTTGTGAATTGCATCTGTATACAAACGACTGGGTGAGAAAGTACCCATGCCGCCGGTGTTTAAGCCCTCATCGTTGTCATAAGCGCGCTTATGGTCCTGTGCACTTACCATAGGGTAAATGGTCTTACCATCGGTAAATGCTAAAACAGAAACCTCGTTACCGGTTAAAAATTCTTCCACAACAACACGGTTACCCGCATCACCAAAGACCTTGTCACACATCATATCATTGACAGCAGCCTTTGCTTCTTCAAAGTTTTCAGCAATAATAACACCTTTACCCAGTGCTAAACCCTCAGCCTTAATAACTGTGGGGTAAGAAACATTTTCTAAATAGCTGATAGCAGCTTCGGCATCTTAAAAAACTTCATATGCT
>JAZSJR010000034.1:0-2251 GCA_045534415.1 Clostridia bacterium | reverse complement strand
AAGGACCCCAGCGTAACATATACCTCAGCGCCGCCTTGAAGCAACGCTCCGATACAATCCTGCTCAGCCGGTGTGAAACGGAAAAACTCGTCAATAAAAATGCAGGTTCCTTTATATATAGGATGCTCCTTTAAATAAGCTGCTAAAAGGGTTAAGTCATCATCACCATCACTATATCCAGTAGGGATGAGGGACTCATATGCACTATATATTAAGGAAAGCTCTTTTATTTTCGTAGCAAAGTAGGGATTATCGGTATTTGCGGCAGTCAGCATCTGGGGGCTTATTTCAGAGCGTTTGCATTCTGAAATAAAGGTGAGCATAGAGTCAATAAAGCCGGGTCTTGCAGCAGCACCTTTATATAAGGTAAGCAAGTCGCTGACCTTTAAAATGGCTTTTGCCAGTATCATACTTTTTCCGATTTTTGTGACCGGTGTTTTTAGTACGCCGTTTTTCTTTAAAATCTTCCGTGCTAATCGCTTAAAGGAAATAGATAAAACATCATCAGAAATAAAGCCGATTTTTTCAATTAACCGGCTTTCGGAGGCGTGAGCAAATTGCTCCGGAACAATCATCATTGATGATGAGCCATTTTGAAAAAGTGCCTGCATATTTGAAAGACAGTATTCGCTTTTTCCTGTTCCGGATTCACCAAAAATCAATGTTAAAGCCACAAGTAAAAACCTCCTTTTTCATAAAAAAACAATTTGAAACACGGGCAAAAAAGATGCTTTTTATGGTTCAATTATACCTTAAAAATAGGTTTTGGTCAATGAAAAATAGCTAAAATCACAGCAAGAAACGAAAAAAACAGTAAACTCTGGAATAATTTTACAATTTTTTGATTATGATATGATATAACAAGGTTTTGACTTAGTTTTGTAACAAATTTTGCACAAAAAAGATGAATGTTTTCTGCTTAAAATGAGAAAAATGTTTGACTTTTGACCGAAAGTATTTTATAATAGTCAATACGCGACTTGAAAAACGTAATAATTTTGTAACAAATACGTTATATTTTGGAACAAGAAAATGACAATTCGTAAGATGACAGAGAAAGGATGTGCTTATATGAAGCAGATGAGATTTTTGAATCTGAACTTTATAAAGTCAATATCACTTCGCAGTGTCTTGGTTATTTTAAGTGCTTTGCTTTTTATTTCCACCGTGAGCTTTACCTTGATTGGTTTTGTTGTCGTGAAGAATGTTACGGTTGTTGACGGCGGAACATCAAGAGAAATTGCTACCGCGAGAATCTATGTAGATGAAATGCTTGCTGAGCAGGGAATCGTACTCCGTACTGGAGACAGGCTCTCAATGCCCCTTCGCTCTGTATTGCGAGATGGCGATAAGCTGATTATTAAACGCGGTAAAGCTGTTACTTTAACCATGGACGGCACTACACAGCTTCTTTATACTGATGCCCAAACCTTGCAGGACGCTTTTGATGAATGGAATGTTGTTTTGGGCGTTTTGGACGAAGTGAATATTGCACTGGATGCTCCGGTTACTGAGGGTATGCACGTGACTGTTGTTCGTGTGGAAATTGTGGAGAAAACCGAGGAAGTAACAGTACCCAGAAAAGTTGTTGAACGGTATAAATATAATGAGATGGCAAGCTATAGAAACGTTCTGCAGGAGGGTAGCGACGGAATTGATACCGTTGCATGCCGTATTGTTCTGCGTGACGGCGTCGAAGTCAGCCGTGAGGAACTTTCCCGCGTGGTGACTCAAAAGCCGGTTAATCAGATTGTGGAAAAGGGCGTTTTGACATCTGTGCCCGTTACGGCTAACATTGAAGAGCTGAATATTAAAAAAGTTATGCAGTGTACAGCCACGGCTTACACCGCAACACCTAACGGCAAAGGTGGCTTTGTGGAAAGAACCGCCAGCGGCAGACCGGCAGGTTATGGCGTTGTTGCAGTTGACCCTCGTGTCATTCCTTTAGGCACCAAGCTTTATATTGAATCCCTTGATGGCAGCTGGGCGTATGGTTATGCGGTTGCAGGCGATACCGGTGGTGCTATTAAAGGCAATATTATTGATTTATTCTTTAATACTTATAATGAATGTATTCAGTATGGCAGACGCCAGATTAAGGTATACGTTTTAGCGTAGAAAAAGTAGAAAAAAAGACTGTAGCGGGGTGCTACAGTCTTTTTTTGTATAACGAAAACCACGCCATTGTGGCGTGGTTCAAAAAGGTGTTAACCGATGACTAGAAATAAACCTAAAAAGACATTAATAAGTT
>JAZSJR010000024.1:0-2903 GCA_045534415.1 Clostridia bacterium | reverse complement strand
GCGTCCTGAAACCGCACAGGGTATTTTTGTTAACTTTGAGAATGTTCAGAGAACAACCAGAAAGAAAGTACCTTTCGGTATCGGTCAGGTAGGTAAATCCTTCCGTAATGAAATTACCCCCGGTAACTTCATTTTCAGAATCCGTGAGTTCGAGCAGATGGAGCTTGAATTCTTCTGCGCTCCCGGTGAAGACCTTAAGTGGTTCCAGTATTGGAAAGATTATTGCATTAACTGGCTCTTGTCTTTAGGCATCAGCATGGAGAACTTAAAGCTGCGTGACCATTCTCCTGAGGAACTGTCTCACTACAGCAACGCTACAACTGACGTTGAGTTTATGTTCCCTTTTGGTTGGGGCGAACTGTGGGGCATTGCTGACAGAACAGAATTTGACTTAAAGCAGCATGCAACCCATTCCGGTGAAAACTTTGAATACACTGATCCCATTACCAATGAAAAATACATTCCGTATTGTATTGAACCCTCACTGGGTGCTGACCGTGTAACCCTGGCGTTCTTAACAGAAGCTTATGATGAAGAAATCGTTGGCGACGGAGATACTCGTGTGGTTATGCGTTTCCATCCCGCACTTGCCCCCATCAAGGCTGCAGTGCTGCCTCTTTCTAAAAAACTGTCTGAGGGTGCAACTGAATTGTATCAGAAGCTGGCAAGCCACTTCATGTGTGAATATGATGAAGCCGGCAGCATTGGTAAGCGTTATCGCCGTCAGGATGAAATTGGTACACCGTTCTGTATCACATACGATTTTGATAGTCCGGAAAACGGAACTGTCACAATTCGTGAACGTGACACCATGGAACAGGTTACTGTTAAGATTGATGAAGTAGTACCTTATCTTGAAGAACGCTTGAAATTTTAATTGAATTTTATAAATTAAAAAAATTCTATTGACAGCAAGCGTAAAATTTAGTATTCTATTATAAAGAGCTTCACAAGTTATTCAAAGAAGGAGCGAGATTCATGTTATCAAAAGAGGTAGTTGTGCAGAATCAGGTTGGACTTCGTGCGAGACCTGCAACATTCTTTATTCAGAAATCCAACGAGTTCAAATCCAGCATTTGGGTGGAAAAGAGCGGTCGTCGGATGAATGCAAAAAGTTTGTTAGGCGTTCTTTCTTTGGGTATTACCAAGGGAACCCAAATCACAATTATTGTAGATGGTCCTGATGAACAGGAAGCGCTGGATGCTTTGGTGCATTTAATCGGCACAGAGGTATAAGTGTAACAATTTAAGTAAACAATTAAAGGCGTGCTAAATAAGCGCGCCTTTTCTGCTATAGGAGGTGTTTGTGTGGATAAAGATTTTTTGTTGAACTTGCCTGATGACCCTGGCGTATATCTTATGAAAAATCAAGCCGGAGAGGTTATTTATGTTGGTAAGGCGAAGATTTTAAAAAACAGGATTAAACAATATTTTACTGCTATCCATAACCACACGCCCAAAGTCCGGGCTATGGTATCAAACATTGACACCTTTGAATATATTATTACAGATTCAGAGCTTGAGGCTTTGATTTTAGAGTGTAATTTAATTAAAAAATATAAACCGTATTATAACATTCTTTTAAAGGATGATAAACATTATCCTTACATCAAAGTCACGATTCGTGACGAATATCCACGAATTTTTCTGGCAAGAAGAATGGTGAAAGATGGCAATAAATATTACGGTCCTTACACCAGCAGTCAGGCAGTGCGGGAAGCCATTGATATGGTTTCTAAGCTCTGTAAGCTGCCGACTTGCAATTTGAAAATGCCGGGAGACATGGGTAAAAAACGAGAATGCTTAAATGCCCATATAGAGCAATGTACGGCACCTTGCACCCATCCTGTATCTAAAGAAATGTATCGCAAACAAATTATTGCTGCCTGCAAGTTTTTGGAGGGTGACCACGATGAAATTTTGCGGCAGCTTCAATCTGATATGCAGACGGCTTCTGACAATTTAGAATTTGAAAAAGCGGCTCTTTTGCGTGACAAAATTAACGCCATTTACAAGATAGAGGAACGGCAGAAAATGATTTCTGAGCGTCAGGCTGATGAAGATATTGTGGGCTTTTATCGTCAGGGTGCAAAATCCTATGGTGTTGTGCTTTTTATTCGCCGTGGGCGTTTGATTGGCCGCCACAATACGGTGCTGGATAAGACGGGAGATATTGAAGACAGTCTGTTATGCAGCGAGTTTTTAAAGCAGTTTTATGCTGAATCTGATGATGTGCCAAAAACAATTTATACTTGTTATGCTTGTGATGAAGAGGAACTGATTTCTCATTGGCTGACTCAAAAAAGCGGCAGAAAGACAGTTGTAAAATGTCCTGTTCGTGGCGAAAAGAGAAGACTTACGGATATGGCGTGTAAAAACGCACGACAAAACGCCGTTGACCATCTTTTGAGAGACAGTGGAAAAAACATTCCTAAAAGCATTTTGGAACTGAAAGAAAAATTGAATTTGCCCCAGCTTCCCAAACGTATAGAATCTTATGATATTTCTCACACGGCAGGAAGCGACCCTGTTGGCTCTATGGTGGTGTTCTGCGATGGCAAGCCAGCAAAAAGCTGTTATCGGCATTTTAAAATTGAAACAGCCCAGGGTGGTGACGACTATCAAAGTATGACAGAAGTGCTTTACAGACGATTTCGAAACGCTCGTGATGAGGAAGAGCAGGTAAAAACCGGCACGCTTGCAAAACCAAAGTTTTTGCCCTTGCCGGATGTCATTCTCTTAGACGGTGGTAAAGGACAGGTTCATGCCGTTTCTAAGCTTTTAGAGCTTTTGGATTTGGATATTCCTCTGTTTGGCATGGTGAAAGATGACAGACATAGAACCCGTGGTGTTATTACGGCAAATGATGAGGAGATAGACTTTTTAAAAACATCTGAGGCGTT
>JAZSJR010000059.1:0-2975 GCA_045534415.1 Clostridia bacterium | reverse complement strand
CACCCTTGAGAACAAGCTGATTGGTGACAGCCGCCTGATTCTTCAAGTCAACGCACACACCGGAATACACCGTATCCCAGTCGTTACCGGGCTTATGCGGTTCGGTGAAAGTGGTGCGGGTGACCCCAATAGGGCTGACTTCGTTCTGAGTGAACGTAAAATCGGGAGACACGCCCTCTGCAACGGGGGCACCGACGGATTGTTTATTGTTAGTTGCCATATTATTTGTTGTATGGTTGGAGGTTAATATTGTTGTTGAGTTGTGGGGTGAAGCCGTTATGGCGTTACGGATTTTATTCCGAGAAATGATGCAGAACGTTGGATTTATTCCTTGAGTGGCGGGGGAAGCATGGCGAGGAGTTTGAGGATATCTTCCTGCGCGGCGGACGGTTTGGCCTCTTGAGCCTCGGCTTTGGCTTCGTCTGCCTGCAACTGTGCCAGTTTGGTGTCTTCCGCCAAGGCCTTAAACTTGTCTGCCTGGGTATATTCTCCGCTGGCGTCGCGAAAAATATCGGCAAGCCAATCGCGCTTTTCGTCGATGCTGAGGTGGCGTTTGCGTCTCATAAGGGCAGGGGGAGGGATTAGTGGGGGCGAGGCATAAAGGAAAAGATGCCGGCTACTGCCTTTTTTCCTTGTTGGGTAAGGCGGTAGATGCACCAGTCTCCGCAGATATCGGCCACAAGGCCTTCTTGTTTGAGGCGTCGGAGGCAGACGGTGCAGGTGCCGGGGGTGAGGCCGGTTTGGTGGGCAATGTCGGCAGCGCTTTCCAGCCCGGCCGCAAGGCCGAGCAAAACACGTTGCATGCTTTCGGAGTGCGGCTCATGCCACCGGCATTCGCCGCCCACTCCACCCTCCGGGTGTCGTGTGTTCGAATCCTGCCACGCTAATAAAGCAAAAGCCCCGCACCTTGTCAGGTACGGGGGGGCTGATGCTTTAAGGGGCGTCAATGGGAGTCAAAAGTTTTCTTTCATTTTAAAACGCTTATGAATAAGGTTTTATAAAAATAAGGTTACAAAAGAAAGACAAAAATTAGAGTTGACAGCCTATGAACAATATAGTAGCATAAAGCATCGGGGAAAAAATCCTTAAATGACGTGGCCGCTGGTCTGAAAATGGGGCGCATCGCAGTTTATAAAATTTACCATTAACTAAAGTCTCATATGGAAAAATCCTTTTCTATGTTTAGCTATGTGATTTTGATTTGCATATTTTTGACTGCTTGTTCAGAGAAAAATGATAATAACGTTAAGATAAAAACGGATAAGGTGAGCTTAGTTGGGGATAATAAGTCAGAAAATGATTTAGACTCCGATTTTTTTCTGACAAATGATTCATATGTGTATTATGAATCATACACTACAAGGAATATATTTCCTTTCGCAAAAATCATAAAAATAGATGCATTAGATAATGAAAAACAAATAATTATAATGAATTTTTTTGATAAGTTGTATCTGAGACTATGTTTTGCTTTGTGTTCATCTTGTAACGATAGAACATTTACCCCCGATAATATAATTGATAATACTGCTGCTTTTTCTTTCTATAATGATTCAGATAAACTTCTTGGCAGATTATACTTAAGTCCTCATAACAAAGCAGTAAAAATCAAAATTCCAAAGAATCTGTTTTTACGTATATATGATGTGATGCAGAGTAATTTGTTCAATGCCGAGCTTCAACGAGAAATAAATCCCGTTTACAAAGAAGATTATGAACTTGAGGGTAGATGGGAAATACATGTTATATATGATAAAGAACGTTAGTGTATATAGAGAGATGAAAAGTATTTGATTCTTTCTAACGCGTTTTAACTTATTAAAATTAAGTATGGTGGAAAGCTTGGGCTCGTTTCGGGAATGTACGATGTTCAAATTACATGATTTCAAAATTTCGACATAAACAGAGTGAGAATAAACGAAGTTACCTGTCATGCCTAACGTACTATCTTAGGGGTGGAAGATAAGTAAATCTTCCACCCCTTTACTAACTTACAATTATCTTATCTGTCTATTTTTAGCCATTCTGCCAAATTCTAATAAATTTTAACATTGCTTGTAATTAAATAGTCTTAATGAGTTGATTTAGTTTTAAGTTTTTTACCTCCTCCAAATTCGAATTTTTTGAGTGAATATGGAATATACTCTGGTTGTGTAACTTCCAAATCCAGTCTATTAAAATATGATCCATCATTTAATTGTTCGATTGACTCGGTTACTTCAATTACAGGGAAAAACGCTTCTTCCATTATTTCGTATGTTTTCATATGAGGATAATACATTAATATTGCATCTATATCAGGCGCATAAAGTGCTAAAGTTTGATTGCAATACGTTTCAGGCGATGTATGTTTCCATTTCTCATCTAATAAAGCAGCTAATTTTTCTGCAAAACCTCCTTTTTTGCCAGTACTACAAGAGAGTAGTTTAATAGGCTTATCAAACTTATAGCCAGCCTTTAATATATCTTGAAGTAATTCTTCGGGATATATTAGTCGATTTCCTTTTTCTACTTTATTTTTTAAGCCATGGGTAGAAATAACAAAATAATCAGGTTCATTTATACATAAATCGGCCATTTGTCGTTCCGTAAAGCCACTATCTTTTAACTTTTTATCGCCGAAATAGTTGATATCAGGCTTCAATCCTTTTATATCAAAGTAGATTGATGGATTTGAAAGGCAATACAGATTTATACTATATTTCATATCTTTTTGATTCCATCTTCCACTCAGAGGATTGTAATAACGCCAATTATAGTACACCATGTTTAATTCCGAATCCATTATTTCGCTACTCCACTGGATAGGCTGAGTGTGTAAGTTTGTTGCTATTACCGAGCCGTAGGGGGAATAGGTGTAAGCGGTGTTGATGTAGCCGGTGGAGCCGAAGACTTCGCACACGTTCTTGGTGAGGTCGAGACCGTAGGTATACCATGTGCCGTCTTTTTGGATGGCCAGCGGGCGGGTGGCGACG
>JAZSJR010000121.1:0-4705 GCA_045534415.1 Clostridia bacterium | reverse complement strand
TTTTTGATGCATTCGGCTCATCAGCTACCATGATTCTTTTCCACATCTTCTAGGCTTGCCGACGAACCACAATAGCTCTGTCAAGATAAACAGCAAGTCGGAGGCCAAGCGGTCTTAGGAAGACAATACTAATGGCCAACTCCTTGGCTCACAGAACGACATGGCTACGATCCGACTTCATTTTTTGATGCATTCGGCTCATCAGCTACCATGATTCTTTTCCACATCTTCTAGGCTTGCCGACGAACCACAATAGCTCTGTCAAGATAAACAGCTTCCGGGTCGCTAGAATTTCCGCCATACATCTCTCCGGTAAATTTCATAGAAAGATATACATCACAAGCATCCATAGGAAATGCCACAGAAATACCCGTCAGGCTCAACCACTCAAAGTTGATGCCGAAAATATCCACACGTGTATCGCCGGACTCACGAATACGGTCAACAGAACCAACCTTATATAGATGATATTCATTGGGCACAACATCTTCTTTATAAAGCTCAATGCCGCAAATCTGCTTGGCATCCTGCTCAATCGAAATAGAAATCGGATGGCTGTTTTCAATCTGCTTACTGGTCAAGGACAATGCAATAACCTCATGCTTAAACGCTGCGTCATCAAAGCAAAATCTTGCGGACTTGCCGGTAGAAGAATCTGCATCCTCTGCAACAGAAAAGCCGTAAAGCTTTGCACTAAATGAGCCATGGCGGCACATTTTTTTGAACATGAACTGATAAACATCATCAGGATTCACACCTGCAAGCTCTGCCGGCAAAGCAGGCTTTTCTTCCTCACCGATTTCCATGTTTTCAAAATACCGGATTGCATCTTTTATGCGAGTAGGTTCTGAATCAATTCTGGGTAGCTTTAAAGCTGCCTGATAGCCGGCAATAACACGTTTGCGAAGAGCTTCTCTGTCATATTCAAATGTGTCACCGAAAAGTGCCGCATTTTTCTGCAAGTCATAGTACTTAATTAGAAGGCTTGCAGTGAGAATGGTCTGCATGTACTGTACACGTCCCTCAAAGACGGAATCACCTCGAACGGCTTCCATAGCTTGTTCTAAAAGCTCCATACCGCGTTTCACGGTTTTTGCATCTAAATAGTTAAAGTGAACACTTTCAATAATGCAGAAAACGGAATAATCGTTTTCTTTTGAAGCACGAACAAGCTCATTGTAATATTCTTTAACATAAGGTGCTGCAGAACCGTAAAACTTAGACATAAAGTCCTCAATCAAGGCATCAGTATCTGCATAGGGGTCTTCTTGCAGATGCAACAACAGATACTGATTCAGCTCCCACATATCGGCAGTTGGAATTTCATTCTCGACAAAAATCCCCGTAACACCATATTCATAAAAAGCTTTGAAGGTATCACTCAAACGATTGGCAACCGGTGCCGGTAAATCGAAAAACAAATTATACATATAATCCCAAATATGCAGTTCGCTACCGGTTTTTTTACAAATAGTCGACCAATCTTTTAAAAGCTGTAAATACCAGGCGTTTCCCTTTTCGTGAATACCATGAATAATATCAACATATACCTGTGCCAAGCGAATAATAACATTTTTCTCTTGAACGGTCTCATCAAGGGGTTTATCCAGATATACAGAATAAATCAGTGTTTCAATTTTCACATCGGGATATTTTTCTGCAACTGCCCGGGCAATTTTATTCACAAAATTTAGTGCATAACCGCTGGGACCGGATGTTTCCAAAAGCTTTTTACACTTTTCACACTGACAAAAGCCCTCTGTCGAATCGGGAAAGGACAATGAGTAAAACACCGGCGGTTCCATACCGGTTCTTTTAGCAATTTCCTGATCTTCCTCAATAAAGCCCATAAGTTTTGCTATCATTGCCTCAATGTATTCTTCATTAGTCAGACAATAGTGACCATAGGAAATGCGCTTATTTTGGAATGCACTCCAGGCAAACCAATCGGGATGCTTATCAAAATACTCTTCTGCCGGATAATAGCGACCCAAAGTGTGGCAATGATCAGGTCGTCCCATATGAAGAGCACCGCCAAGCCGTGCCACGCTTTCGTTATAAATATCATCCGGAAGCTCGTCATCCGACATGATTACATTGCCTCTGTTTCTTGCCTCATAGTAAAAATCCGGTATCGGTGCATGAGAAAAAATTCTGCGGAAATAAAATGCCGGCGTTCCTGTTTTATAAAAGTCAGCATCTACCGACAGTTCTGAAAGATTGGGAACATATTCTTCAAACCGGTTCCACCACCGAACTCCCAAAACATCCTCAATGAAATGATATACCGCGTAGATAATACCGCGGTCACCCCGATTCACGCCACCGGTCAGCACTAGATTGCCGTTATGCATTTTAATAATCCAGTTTTCTTTTGCATCACCCAAAATTTCTGCCACTTTGGCATACCCGGTGTGACCAATGTAAAATCCCTTACCGATGCTTTCAGTTTCCGTTTTAATCTCAAGTATAACACCCAGTGTTTTACTAATATACAGTTGCAATTCTTCTGCTGCCGTCTGCTCCACCGGAGCAGGATTTTGGGGAACTACAATTGCATAATCTGTTTGTTTATCATAAATTAGCTGTACTTTCATCATATGCTCTCCTAAGAATTATAAATTAGCTAGAAATTTACCAAGTCTTTCCGCAATCACTTCGTGCCCCGCATCACAAGGGTGCAATCCATCAGGAATAAACTTTTCCTGAATCACAGGCACAATAGGCTGAAGCCCTGAGTTTTTAAACATGTCACACACCGGCAGCGAATAAAATTCTGCTACTTCACGGATAATTTCTACATAGTCTATTAAAATCATTTCCCCACATTCCTTTTCACGAGGCTCCAGTTCTTCTGTTCTATGTAGCGGTGTCATAATGATAATGGGTTTGCCGGGATATTTCTCAATCAAGCGGCTAAATAAATCGTGGCAGGCACCGTAAAAGGTGTCCGGCGTTCTGTCGGAAAAATCACCGATGGGTGCATCACCATGACCGAAATCGTTAGTGCCGCCAAACACAACCACACCGTCAACATCCTCTTTCATCTCATGAATGCGGGATGCAAAATATTTATCAAAGCTCGGCTCTTCACTGGGGGTTGACTGTTTTGCAAAGCGTGTGCCGGAAATGCCGTATCCATTCACTTCTGCTAAGCCAAACCTGTCTTTCAGCACTTCAAAATAACGCTTGCCACCTTCTGAAACACCAACGCCTTCTGTAATGCTGTCGCCTAAAAAATTAAATTTTAAACCCTCTAATTTCATTGTCTTGTCTCCTGTTACACAAATTAACCGCCATCAACATCCGTCAAGTCACGGTTTTCCTATTTTCAGCTCAAAAACACCGTTTTTTATTAATAAAAAAATTTACGGCAAGAGTCTGTATGGTGTCACACGGTAAGCATCATTTGCGCGAATAAACGCTTCTGCGTATTTCACACCGCATTGCATACCGCGGTATTTAGATGTAATGACCATATCTTCAATAAAGGTATCGTCTACAGAAAAACCGGCATAATTATCTGCCATCCATTGCTTCTGGCTTTCGTGGCACAAAACCATTTGCTTTTTCGTCTCAAAATGCTCTGTAATATCCACATAATCTGTAGGAACAAAGCCCAAGCCCTTTTCTGTTTCAAAGTAGTAAATAACAGGCATCTTAGGGCAAGGTGGTTCTTCTGTTTCAATCTTGGCAATGGGAATCATGACCTCAATATCGTTAATAATTTTACTGGTCAGCTCGTGGTCAGGATTATAATCATAAGGGTTATGGGTTAAAATTACATCCGGCTGACAATGCCGTACCATGTTAATAAACTTTATCCGGGCATTGACATCTTCATAAAATAACTCATCGTCAAAATCCAGACAGATATATTCCGCACCCACCAGCGCTGCAGCATTTCCTGCTTCTTTTTTACGAATTGCTGCTATTTCATTTTTCGAGAGTGTAGCAGAACCAATGTTACCGTTGGTTGCCGTGCAGCAGAAAATTTTATGACCTTGGGCTGCGTATTTGGCAAGGGTACCGCCGCAAAAAATTTCAATATCGTCAGGATGTGCCCCAACTGCTAAAATATTCATAGCATAATTCCTTTCCTAGAACTCTAAAATTGCAAAGCCTGCCGCCGGAATGGTTGCACAGTAGGTTGTATCACTAATCCTTTCAAGCTGACATGCACCCTGTGCCTCTTTAACAACCTTAACGCTTGCCGCTTCCTTAAAGGTGATGGTTATCTTTTTATCTACATTTTTATCAATGGTATCACCATGCTCTAAGCTTCGTTCGTTACCCTCATTGTTAAAGATTGAAACAAACCGTCTGCCCTTGTCGTTTTTAGATACCACCCAACAAAGGCTGTCCACATAGCAGGACATGGTCTCTTGAATCAGCCCTGTTACGGTTGCACCCAACTTGTCTAAGTCCTTGCTTTCTAAAATCTTAAAGCCACCACCTGTCTTAGCTTTTGCAAAGGTGCCTGCTTTTGTTGTATCAATTAAGTAAGCATACTGTTTTAAAATATCGTCTTTCTCATCTTCATAAATAATATCAAATACATTACCAAACGCACCGTTGGTAATAACATGACCCTCATTGCCGGAAATACCTGCTTCATCACGAACATAAAACAGCTTTAAAACATCTTCAATGTGACCGAAGTAAGCCTTTTCGTCGGCTGACAGCGTGCTGTTCATATACCGGT
>JAZSJR010000094.1:0-6863 GCA_045534415.1 Clostridia bacterium | reverse complement strand
ATATCAATACTTATCTCGTACAGAGACTAATATTATTGAATTTTCTTGTATAACGCTAAAAAACGCAGCCAATAGGCCGACTTTGTGATTAAATATAAAAACAACTCCCTCCAAAGCCTACTTGCACATTCTCTCTCGCCGTGTTCAGCGAGGAACAGAACCAGGGATATTTCCCGCCTAGCAAAAAAAACCGATGAAAGCGCTACTCTGCTTCCATCGGTTTAAGGCAAAATAAAACTAATTACGTTTAAACATTATGACTTAATCTGATATGTAGGCACAACAGATGCAATAACACCACGCAGTGTATCAGCATCAACATGTTCAGCTTCTCTTAAGGTCTGTAGAAACATTCCCAGCTTTTCTTCGCTGATGTCAATTGGTTGTCCCACAAAAATCTTATCGTGATTTGTTTTCTTTAAGCCTTCTTCACTCATCAAAAGCTCTTCATAAAGCTTTTCTCCCGGACGAAGACCACTAAACTCTATAGAAACATCTTCATCTGGGCGAAGGCCTGACAAACGAATCATTTTCTTAGCTAAATCATAAATTTTTACTGGTTCTCCCATATCAAGAACAAAGATTTCACCACCATGAGCATATGATGCTGCCTGTAACACAAGCTGAGCAGCCTCAGGAATTGTCATGAAAAACCGCGTAATCTCAGGATGAGTAACCGTGACGGGACCACCGGCACTGATTTGCTTTTTAAACAAGGGAATTACCGAACCATTAGAACCCAAAACATTGCCAAAACGAACAGCTGCAAAATCAGTATCTCCATTTTGACCGATGGTTTGAATAATCATCTCACAAATACGCTTACTTGCACCCATAACATTTGTGGGATTCACTGCTTTATCTGTGGAAATCAGCACAAACTTTTTAATGCCGTGTCGTTTTGCACAAACCGCTGTATTGTATGTACCAAACACATTGTTTTTTATCGCCTCGTAGGGGCTATCCTCCATAAGAGGAACATGCTTGTGAGCCGCTGCATGAAAAACAACATCGATGTGATATTCATCAAAGACAGCCTCCAGCCTATCTGCATCTCTGACAGAACCGATTAAAACCAAAATATCCTGCTGGGGAAACATCCTTGTTAACTCCTGTTGCAGTTCATAGGCCGTATTTTCATAAATATCAAAAATAATCAATTTTTTCGGTCTATACCGAACCAATTGACGGCACAGCTCAGAGCCAATAGAACCGCCACCACCTGTTACAAGTACAGTTTTACCCTTAATATCGTTCTCAATCAGCTTATTATCCAGAACAATTGGGTCACGTTCCAACAAATCTTCAATATCAATTTCACGAATTTTATTAACATCAACACCATAAAGGGCAGCATCAATACCGGGCATAATCATAACCTTGCATCCGGTTTCACTGCAAAGGTGTAAAATTTCTTTTTTATCTTCTGCTGGTATATTGTAAACCGCAAAAATAATTTCTTCAACCTGCTTGTCCCTGCAAATACGCGGAATAGCATGCCTTGTTCCTAAAACACTGGCACCGCAAACCTGCATTTTCTTCTTTGCAGGGGCGTCATCAATAAGGCCTACAACCTGATACGGCATCTTAGGATTATTCCAAATATCACGCAAAAGCGTAACTGCTAAATTTCCTGCACCAATAATCAAAACACGTTTGTTTTTATCTGCCTTTTTATAAACCATTATATGATGTAAAATTCGAATAGCAATTCTGAAACCGCACATCAAAATCACAATTCCCACATTGGCCGCCAGGTTTAATTTAAGAAAAACATAAGGATTATGCAACAAAAGACCAACACCTATACTGGCAATCGTAGCTACACACCCTGCCAAAAAGAATAGGATATACTCTTTAATGCTGGCATATACCCAATTAAAGGAATAGGCACCGGAAATGATCAGAACAACAAGATATACCAGAGAAGAAAGCACAATAACGAGTAAACTCTGTGTATAGTTCGACAAAACTTCTGATAATGGATATACAATAACATCCAACACAAAAAAAGACAGATAACACGCTAAAACATCCATTAACAGAAAAAACCTGTTTCTCATTTTTCCCCTCCTCCATGCAACCCTCAAAATACCACAATAATATAATTATAACATAAAATTAATGTTTTGACAAGCCTAATCGCTCTAACATTTCTTTTGTTCCATCTAGAACCTCTTTACCAACGCTTTGAGCTTTGTTTAATTCGCTATTAAATGATTTAATCTTATTGATTCTGAGAACCTTAAACCATCTGTGAATCTGACAAAACGGATATAAAAACAGATGCTTTCTAACAAGGGGATACATATGTGCTAATGCATCTCTAGATAAAAAAATTCGACTAAACAAAATTTGAAAAGTATTCCTTTTCTGCTTGCTTTGTTTAATGGTAACGCGATTCTCAAGACTACCATACACGCCGCCAGAGATAACATATCCCAAAATTTTAGTTTGCAAATTCGATAATATATGACCTTCCATCCAATCCGTAACCAATTTACACATTGTATCAAAAAATTTCTTTAAGTTTGCTTCTAGCAGCATTCCTTCAAGTAATGCCTCTTTATAAGACATCTTTTTTAAAATAAGCCATAAGTCAATTAAACTTCTGATGCCACAACCGCCAATGGAAAAATGCTTTGCCATATGTGCAATATGATGCAAAATAAACCATTCAGGCGAAAGGGAAAATTGGTACTTCCCCTTTTCTGCCACTGCTGTTTCCCACATTTTTTCCAAAACAAGCTCCGGCTCATCAAATCCATAGTGCAACTCTATGTTAACACCGCTTTGCGATACAAACATAACATCGTGACCGGTTTTTACTTTTTTTTCGTATCCCAGTTCCTGTTCAAGCAAATTCTCAGCTTCAGTAAGCTGTTCTTCACAAACCAAAATATCGAGGTCACAACTGGTTCTCATCCACGCTTCCGGATAAAAGCTACGCAAAACAGCACCCTTTAAAGGAATATTGGAAATGCCACTACGTTCAAATATAGCGGTAATATGTTCAAGCGCACTCTCCTGTTGCTGCCATCTGATAAAAGCAAGATAAGAAATCCGCCGGTAAGCCTCGGCTGCTCCCTCAACGTTTAACAAGCCTTGTCGTGATAAGCTTTCCGCAACGAGCGGTGTAACCGAATGTCTGGTAGATAAGGTTAAAAGGCTAGAGAGAATTTCTGTATCAATCTTTTCAGCCTCAGCCGGCTCTCCGACTATAAGAGAGCGAAGCTGTTCTAAAAATAGAGTTTCAACTGCATTCATGTGCTTCTCCTTTAAATACTGCATTATCGGGAGGACATATTCTCCTTAAGCTGTGAGGTTGACACTCCCTGGGTATATGGAAAAAAGACCACTTCAAGATCAATACCCTTTTCCTTAAAATCGTTTTCCATTTGAATAAATCTATCGCTGCCCTTCCAGTCATCTCCGGAAAAATAGACATCAAATTTAAACCGATCCCACGCCTGCAATTTATCAATTGTTTCATCAATACTGATAATCGCAGCTTCATCAACGCATTTTAATGCTTTGACAATTCTGGTGCGGTCTGTTTCATTGATGACCGGTTCTTTATCCTTATATTTTCTTACATAATCATCCGAGCAGACACCCACGATCAGATAATCACATTCCTTCTTGCATCTTTCAAATAAATTTAAATGACCAACATGAAATAAATCATAAACACCACAAGTAAAACCGATTTTCACGATATAATCTTTCCTTTCATCAATAAATAGATAAACCTAGAATTCTACTTTCTGTGGAGAGTGACCACAAACTCGTTGTTCTTCCGGTGGAAACTGCATATAATCACCATATTGTATACGAAGCATTAAATCATACTGTTTCGTAATATAAAATTCCGTATCTTCAAAAGGAACTTTAACAACTTCTTGTAGTAGATCGTATGGATATCTTCGTTTCATCGCAGCTAAGCCGTACATACCAATTAAATCATAATTGTTATCTAAGTTCTTATATTTTGAAAAGCATCGCTCTGAATATCGCCGAATAATATTTTGTAATTTTTGTGGTAAACGGAGTAAAAAAGTAGATGCCCACAGCAAAAGCTTATTCCCGTGATTATACGGATATCTTCGGGTTAGAATAAGATAAACCATCGCATGAATTTGAAGTAACACACGAATATTTTTTTTTCGTGGTACTTTCTCTAAAGGAAAAATATCAATCCAAATTCCATTATGGTCACAAAGATTTTTATCATCTTTACCAATAAAAACAGTATTATTTTTCCTAATCTTTGAAAACGGATATGCCGTTTTCTCTAAATCACGGGAGCTTTGCAAATAATATCCGTCAATACCTCCAGTTTCTTCCCAAATATCTAAAAATCGTTCATAATCTTTTCTATCCATGCAAATGTCAATATCGTCATCCCACGGGATGAAGCCCTTATGTCTGATAGCACCTATCAGTGTTCCGGCAAATAGAGAATAAGGAATTTCATATTTCTTGAAGAAAACATCTAAGTCTTTCATAATCGAAAGTTCCGTATCCTGCAGCTTCTTTAAAATTTCATCATTCATCGTTATTACCTCTTAAATATATTTTTTTGAACTGTAACCAGCATTTCTTTTGGATATAACGCTTTTATCATTAACCTATTATTCGGACGGATTGCAGGAATGATGTAGCCAACAACCACGTTGGTGAAAAACTGGGTTAAAAGAGATGCCAGTGCAGCACCGCCTGCTCCCCAAATAGGAATAAAAACAAAATTTAAAACAACGTTTGCCAAAGCACCTGTCGCATTAATAACCGGCAGATACTTCTGCTTCTGCTTTGCTAATATCCATATATTTCTTACAACGCCTAAATAAGAAAACGTTGTATACCAAACGGCGATTTGTAAAACACCGACAGCTGCTGAATATTCTTTACCATAGAAAATTGCAATCATCCATGGCGCAAAAATGGTTGTAAAGATACATTGTAATGCAGAAGTGTAAATAATAACCGTGTAAAGCTGGGTTAAGCGATGTTCAAACATCTCTTGACTTTCCTTTATACCAGCAAATATATTAGGGCGCATAGAGTCAGTAATTGCTGCAAAAACAAAAGCTGTCATACTGGCACAGGTAGAAGCCGCTGCGTAAATACCCGTTGCTTCATTGCCCAACATCATTTTTAGCATAATGCGGTCAGTATGTGTAAAAAGTGTTACCATCAAGCCGGAAACAATATAGTATCTACCTACAGAAAGCAGAGTCTTACTCCGCCGAAACGAAAAAGAAAGCTTTTGACCACCCTTTTTCTTATAAGCTACAAACAAAATAACTGCAATAATCAAAAAATCTATTGAATGTGATAGGGCAAATAGATAAACATTTGCTTTTAAAAGCACTAAAATCCACTGCGCTACCGCAACAATAACATAGGCAACAAGCATCGCAATAGCAGAATATTTGGCAAGCATTTTGGCATGGAACCAATAATAAATCATTTCCATTGCCTGAAAGATAAGCATTAAGCTATATAAAAAGCAGACCAAAACCGTATCCTGCTCGTTGCCGTTTACTAAAAAAGCAAAAGCCGTCACGCCGATGATACATAGTACAGAGGAAATTAAATTTAGAACCATTGTGGTTCCCATAATTTCACCCTCTGCCTCCGGCTCTGTGACATAGCTATGAACTAAAACATTATCAATCCCCAGCTTCATAAGAGGTGTTACAAAAGCAACCAGACCGGCAGCATAGCTTAATAAGCCGTAATTAGCAACACCCAAGTGCCTGGAAATCAACATCGTAGTAATTAGTACTAAGACTGCTTTACACAATTTACAGCCTATAATCCAACCGGCGTTTTTGACAATTTTATTGTTTTTGAGACGATTTATCATTTCTTCAAAACACTCCAAAGTTTTATGAGCCACATGACTTTAAATTTCAGCGCAAACAATGCCATATTGCCGGCAAAACCTTTAAAACGAGCTTTTTTTATTGCCTTAGCATAGACTGGCTCTTGTAAATGTTTATTTATATCTTGACAAATTGTAAAATAAGATTCCATTCTGTAAAACTGAGAAACAACAACCGAAAACAATTCGTGCACTGTTTTTCGATACCACTGCATCATAAAATCATTGTCATCAAGATTGATTCTATCTTTCAAATGCTCTGCAATCATTTTCGGTCCTGCCCAGTTAAACGCCTTTTTTTCTTTGGTCATGGAAGCTGCATTTTGACGATAATAATATAAGCACTCTTCCAAAACATACATAGAATTTGCTTTATAAATAATCGGCAAAGCACATGCACTATCTTCGCCAATTTTAATTTTTGGGTCAACAAGCAACTGTTCATCTATGTATAAAGACCGTTTATAGGCTTTGTTCCAGATACTTACAGAAAAATAACGTGCATATTCATTTTGAATTAAAAAGCTATAAAAACTTTTTTCAATCTCTTGTTTTGAGTAATACCCACTTCGGTAAGGTAACTTGCATTCAACATGCTTATCTTCATATGCTCTGTAGCAGCCAAAGCAAATGACATCCGGTTCTTTTTCAGCAACAACCCTTGCAAGACATGAAAGATGTTGTGATTGAAGCCAATCATCACCATCTAAGCAACAAATATAGTCCCCTTTTGCTTCTTTGGCTCCGGCGATGCGAGCGCTGACTAAACCGCCATTTTTCTTATGTATTACAAGAATCCGTTCATCTTGTCTGGCATATTCATCACAAATAGCTGGACAATTATCCGGCGAACCATCATCCACCAGAATCAATTCAAAATCCTCATAGCTTTGATTTAAAACGCTTTCAATACACTTACGTAAATAAGCCTCTACGTTATAAATCGGCACAATAACACTAAATTTTGGCATGA
>JAZSJR010000219.1:0-3294 GCA_045534415.1 Clostridia bacterium | reverse complement strand
CCAAAAAGTTCAGATGCTGTAGAACCTTTGGGAACAATTTTAAGGTTAATGCCCACCAAACCATCATATTCAATGGTAATGGCAGTGTTAATCACGTAGGCATCACTTTTTTGAATGCCGCAGATAACAGCTTTATCAGCTTCTGCAGACATCAAATAATGAGACTTGTGTGCCCAGTTGGCTTCTTCGCCACCTTCTTCCAGCACGATGCGAATCGGGCCAGATAAAATCTCTTCACCTTGAGTGATGACAGAAGTCGGCATAGCAGACTCACCAAAGCTATATTCTCTGCCCCAGACCTTAATAGTTGTTGTGTTATCCCCTTCAACGGCTTCAATGGGCCGGAAAGGCTTCATAACCTTATTGGCATTTTCACACGTAGTAACATCTCCTTCTATATTGCGTGTAATAAACTTTTAGTTAACTGCTTTTTCAGCAATAATTTTTTGATAGTAATACCAGCTTTTTCTGGGAATACGCTGCTTGTCTGGCTTATCAAAACGAACCTGCGTTAACCCAAACAAAATGGAATAGCCACCGCCATAAAGCTCTGTGGTATCCATAATAGACCAATGGAGATAGCCGGTAACCGGCGCACCAGCTTCTACAGCACGGGCAACCGCACGCAAATGTTCACGCAGGTAGTTGATGCGGTAATCATCATTAAGCTCTTCTTCATAATTGCCGGTACGCTTTCTGCCGATGCCGTTTTCTGTGATAATCAGTTCAAGACCGGGATGACGCTTTTGCATTTCCATAATAGTGTCATACATACCCTGGGGATTGATGGTAAAGCCATAGTCATCCTTGGGCAGTTTGTCGCCGGTAACAATTTCATAATCCATCTTGCCGTCTTCTTTATAACCCACAATGTAAGAACTGTAATAGTTAATGCCCAAAAAGTCAGACTCGATAAAGTTTTCTTTTAAGTCCTGCTCCCAGCCTTCGGGCAAAAGGTCTGTAATATAAGGATAATCCATCAGATTCTTAGGATAATAACCTTTTAACATAGAATCTGTCCACCAGGTAGAATAGAAGGACATGTCGCGTTCTGCCGCTTCCTGGTCTTTCATATCCATACTGGGCGCATAGGTGAGCTGAATGTGAACCACAACGCCAATCTTACCCTTGCAGCCAAGCTCTCTAAACTTACGAACCGCTCTGTAATGAGCTAAAACAGCAGTGTGGTTTGCCTGCATAGCAAGCTTCATATCTTTCATAAAGGGTGCGGTGCTTTCCCATGCATAGGCTGCCATAACGTTAACGTTAGGCTCATTGATAGTGCTCCAATACGCCACCTTATCGCCAAAAGCACGGAAGCAGGTTTCAGCATAATCGCCAAACCAATCAATAAACTCAGGATTTAAGAGTGCGTTTCTCTCAATCACCCAGTAAGGCAAATCACAGTGCCACAGGTCAAAGAAAGGTGTGATGTCTGCCTCAAGAAGGGCATCAATCAAATTGTTATAATAGTCAAGACCGGCCTGGCAAACTTCATCAGGACCATTGGGATAAATGCGTGACCAGGAGATGGAAAAACGGAAGCATTTAATGCCCAGCTCCTTCATCATCTTAATATCCTCGGGATACTTGTGGTAAAAATCAGCACCATCATTGGGGTCATCATTTAAATACTTATTGGGGTACAGCGCATAGTAATGCTCGTGTACATCTTCACCCTTGCCGCCCTCTTTGCAAGCAGATTCAATCTGGCAAGCAGAGCTTGATGCACCAAACATAAAGTTTTCAGGAAATTTAAAATACATAAAAACACCTCATCACTCTGTAAAATATTATTGCTCTTACGACGATTACACTGCAAGCGCTCGAATCAACCGTAAATTTTCTCTGATAATATGGTCATCTGCGTTTTCCACCAACGCAAAAATTTCATGATAAAGAAATTGAGAAACCTCATACCCACCACGGCTCAACTGGTCCCGTGAAGGTAAATATGCATAGGCGCCATTGGTATTGCAAATCCCCAGGGTGTGGGTCACCGGGCTATAATGCTGCAAGCGTTGCGTAATTTCAGTAAACATTTCAAAGGGAAACGGCACCAGTACAACATCATTAAAGGCAAATAAGGTTTGCAACATTTCAAATTGCGTTTTAATGGTCTCCCCTGCTTTCATAATGCGGATTCGTTCCTTCAAGGTTTCATAACGCTTCAGCTGCATTTCAATGAGATTCGCCGGGTCTCCCATTTCTTCAAGCATCGCTTCCGCCTCATCCAGCGCAGGAAAAGGTTGATACGGAATGGTAATTGTATCTGTTATTGTCTTAAAGCATACCTCGCTGTGTGACTTAATGCTCTTATAGGCACCTACAGCATCAACGGCAGCCACGCAACCAATTTCCACCATATACGATAAACCCGCTGCTGTTGAACCGTTTGAAAGGCGTGGCCCTACGTCGCCCTCTGCACCATTAAAAAACACAGCCGGTGCGCCGGTTTCTGTTTCCAGCCTGTCAATCATAACGCCCGGCCAATCCCTTGAGATTTCTGTTACACCGCCTGCTGAGGTCGGATGTGCGCCATAATGAACCAATGTAACAATAGGTTTCTTTTCAGGTGAAACAAAGGATAAAACCGTCATTGTCGGGTCATAAAGGCCATAGGGATTTTGCCCCAGGTATACACAGCCGTTTTCACCCAGTTGCCGGCGATTGATACCAACCCGACTTTGCGTTGTTCCAACGCCTAAAAGTGCTTCCTGCACATTCTTGACGGCATCCACCGCTGCCTCCAGAAGATTCGGAATCAAAATCTGGTTTATGTAATCATTATCTGCGACCCCCCACGCAACCGTCGTTGTTATCGTCGGCCCTGTATGCGTGTGTGTTGCCGAAATATTGATTTGCTCCTCTGCAATTGATGTTTTTTTAGAAAGCTCTGCCTTAAGACGATTGCATAACTCATAGCCAACAGAGCACAAATCTAAGCTGACCGCCAGGGCTGTTGCTCTGCCATGCCCGAAAGCCAAAACATTCGCACGCAAATCGTCATGCACTGCTGTTGCTAGCCTTTCATAGGGATAACCATAAAGCCGTGCACCCAACGGTGGCGTAATAATGCGTTTCCCAAAGCCAATTAAAAACTTTTGATTCATAAAACATTCTCCTTTTCAAAAACAACGATTATTCATGCATTCTGAAATCAAGTGTATGAGGCAACGGATACTTTTCGTCTGCTTCTTGTTTTAGTTTTACATCGGTCGGATCATATAGAACTCCTGTTTCTTCTGCATACAGTCTGCGATATAGCTCAAACCACAAATGAGAAACGGATAG
>JAZSJR010000142.1:0-9492 GCA_045534415.1 Clostridia bacterium | reverse complement strand
CTCATCTAAAGGTGGAGTCCTTGATAATATTTCTCGTTATTATCTTTCTGATGATGAAAAATCGTTGTACTTATATCAATCAGAAGAATTGATTAAGCAGTGTCTTCGCTCTCCGTCTTCGGCAGATTTTCCTAATTGGTATTCTGGCTCTTGGCAAATCGGTCGAAGAGATGATGTCATTACCATTGTATCATATGTAGATGCTCAAAATGCTTTTGGCGCAATCATACGAAGTAAGTTCGTTTTGCAGTTTAGTCACGCAAATCAATTATGTACATATTGCCAATTAGACGGAGAGGTTGTTTCGGGAACATATAAAGAAGTTAAATGATTTTGTATTTAAATTGCTATGGAAATATTGTAAAATAGTGTATGTTTAGTACAAAACAAATAAGGTGGAATTTATGTTAGAAAAGGTTACTAATGGAATAGCCGCAATAATAAATGATGCTAATATAAAAGAAATTAGCAAAAAGAGTGTGCTTGATTTTGCTAATATGGTTGTAAATAATGACCCAATTTCTTTGGTGGAATTTATTGATGATACAAGAAAACTTTTATGGCAAATTCCTAATGCGGTATTTTGGGATAAGATGTATTGCTTTATGATTGGTACTTACTCAGATTATGAATGCCAAGTAAAAATGTGTGAAAAGTTTCAAGTAGATAATAAAAAGGCTAAGGAATTTATAAAAAAACAGATACAGATAATAGAAAAGTTTGATTTTGATTGCAAAGTAGTTTGGTTTTCAAATTTAACACGTGCATTTTTATTAGAGTTTATAAATGAGCAAGAATATTTTAAACTTTCATTTGCACTAAGAACGATTTCAGCAGAAGATATTGAATACATAAAAAGTCTTGTCAATTTGAAGGGTGTAAGTGAAAATGGTGTTTTGAATTTGTTTTATCAACACTCGTTGGTTAACAAACATACACCCAATACTTGTGGATCAATTAGTAGCGAATATAATATTTCTGAATTGGGTGCAAAATTTGTTAAATACGGAATTGATTTTAATGGTGATTAATAGTTAGGCGCATCAACAAAAATATTCGGTGTGGTTATAAATTACTTGTGTCAAGTCCATACAATTTAAAAGATTAGTTTGCCGATTTATAATATTTACATATACTATCGGGAGCGAGAAAATCCAGTATTCTCGCGGGTTCTAAGTGAAAGCGTTTAAGGAAAATCAATGAAAAATAAGGACAGAAAATAGTAGGTCCTATTATTCACTGTTCTCCTGACTTGACACGAGTCATAAAAAGATGTCGAAAAAGTAATGTACAAAAAAGCGTTCCCCTTGAGGGGAAGGTGGGTTGCGAAGCAACTCGGATGAGGTGGAAATGTAGGGAACAGCCTTTAGGTTGTTCCGCAAATGTAACATTCGGTTCATCGTAAACCGCCGAACCCTACAACATCTCACCACCGTCTGCGGCGGAGCCTCTCCTCAAGGAGAAGCCTTTGAAAAGTTGCATCTAACCCTTATAAAATACATTGCGTAAAATACTGTTTCAACAAAGAGAGGTAACTTACATGGAAAAACTGTTAAAAAGAATTAATGAACTTGCGAGAAAGTCAAGAGAGCAAGGTCTTAGTGAAGAGGAAAAAGCAGAGCAGGCTAAGCTCCGTCAGGAATATCTTAAGAAGTTCCGTCAGGGAATGGAAAGCACCCTGAGTAACGTTTACATTATGGATGAAAAGGGCAACAAAAGAAAGGTTGAAAAGAAAAAATAAAACCTTTATTAGACATTGGTAAAAAGAAAACGGAGGAAGAAATATGCTTGAAAAACTGAACCTGACCATGCTTGCAGATTTTTATGAATTTACCATGGCAAACGGTTATTTTGTAAAAGGCTTTCGCGAGCAAATTGCATATTTTGATATGTTTTTCAGAAAAGTTCCTGATGATGGCGGTTTTGCCATCATGGCGGGACTGGAACAGTTTATTGATTACATTAAAAATTTAAAATTCGATGAAGAGGATATTGCCTATTTGCGAAAAAAAGGAATTTTTGATGAAGCATTTTTAGAGTATCTTGCAAATTTTGAATTTTCCTGCGATGTGTGGAGTGTGCCGGAAAATACACCCATTTTCCCAATGGAACCCATTGTTACCGTCCGCGGACCTGTGATTGAGGCGCAGTTTATTGAAACAATGCTGCTCCTTACCATTAACCATCAATCCCTGATTGCAACAAAGGCAAACCGCATTGTTCGTGCGGCAGATGGGCGGAGCGTGATGGAATTTGGCTCCCGACGTGCACAAGGCTATCATGGTGCTATTTTTGGTGCCAGAGCGGCTTACATTGCCGGCTGTAGCGGTACAGCCTGTGCTATTTCTGACAGAAGCTATGGCATTCCGGCTTTGGGCACAATGGCACATAGCTGGGTGCAGCTTTTTGATAGTGAATATGAGGCTTTTCGTGCCTATGCGGAGACCTACCCTCAAAATTGTATTTTGCTTGTTGACACCTACAATGTTTTAAAATCTGGCATTCCTAATGCCATTCGTGTGTTTAACGAAGTCATTGTTCCCCAGGGGTATCGTCCCAAAGGCATTCGTATTGACAGTGGTGACATTACATATTTATCCAAGCAGGCAAGGAAGATGCTGGATGAGGCAGGTTTTTCTGATTGTAGCATCACCGCATCTAATTCGATGGATGAATACATTATTCGTGACACCTTGATGCAGGGCGCTCAGATTGATATGTATGGCGTTGGTGAACGGTTGATTACCTCCCGGTCTGAACCTGTGTTTGGGGGTGTATATAAGCTGACGGCGGTTGAAAAAGAGGGCGAGATTGTGCCTAAAATTAAAATCAGCGAAAACCCTGCCAAGATTACAAATCCTGGCTTTAAACAGGTTTACCGTTTGTATTCCAACGAAACAGGGGAGGCCTTTGCCGATGTTATGACCCTATTCTCCGAAACCATTGATGACCAAAAGCCTTATGAGATTTTTGATCCTGAACATACATGGAAGCGGAAAAAGGTTGGCAATTTCACGGCACGGCCGCTTTTGACTCAAATTTTTAAACAAGGTAAATGTGTGTATGACAGTCCGGATATTCACACAATCCGGTCTTATTGCAAGGAGCAGATTGATAAGTTGTGGGATGAGGTAAAGCGTTTTGAAAATCCTCATAAATACTACGTTGATCTGTCGCCGTCTTTATGGAAAATAAAAGAGAATTTATTGGAAAAATTCTCTGATGAGGGAGAGGAGTAAACATAATGCGTGCATTAATTACAGGTGCCAGCTCAGGCATTGGCAGAGATATTGCCCGGGTGCTTTCCAGTATGGGGTATGACCTTGTTTTGGTTGCCCGCCGTACTGAGAGACTGGAAGCTCTTAAGGAAGAACTTAGCACAAAGGTTGAGATTTTGTCTTATGATTTATCTGAGGCAGACAATTGTTATGCCTTATATGAACAGGCAAATGACATTGACGTGCTCATTAACAACGCAGGCTTTGGCTTGTTCGGGAACTTTTTGGATACCGATTTGGATAAAGAACTCAAGATGCTGCGGGTGAACAGCCAGGCGATGCATATTTTGATGAAGCTTTACCTTAAGGATTTTGTTAAGCGTGATAGCGGATATGTGCTGAATGTTGCATCTGCTGCTGGTTTTATGCCCGGTGGTCCGCTTCTTAATGTATATTATGCTACAAAGGCATATATTCTGAATCTGACGAGGGGTGTCAGCAAGGAACTGAAGCGTCAGAAGAGCCGCGTGGTTTTATCGGCACTTTGCCCTGGCCCTGTGCAGACAGAGTTTGAGCAGGTGGCAGGTGTTGACTTTGCATCGGTTGGTTTAAAAAGTGAAACTGTGGCGCGGTATGCCATCCGTCAGATGTTTCGAGGCAAAACTGTTATTGTGCCGGGGATTATCTTTAAAATCGGTCGATATCTAGCCAAAATTTTGCCTGATTGTGCGTTGCTTTCGGCGGCTTATGTGATTCAGGCGCCTAGAAGACGGGCTATGGAGGGAAAAAAGAATGACTAAAAGAGAAGAGTTTATTGAAATTTATCAGCAGAATATTCACAGAGAGGGTGCAGATAAGCTACTTGACTATTTGCAGTCATCTAGCAGTGATTTTTTCACGGCACCTGCCAGCACTCGCTTTCACGGTTCTTATCCCGGCGGCTTAGTGGAGCATAGCCTGAATGTGTATTACTGCTTAAAAGACTATTTGGCACGGGAGAGAGTGCGTGAAACATATGGTCTTGTACCGGAGGAGGAAACCGTTGCCATTGTATCCCTGCTGCACGACCTTTGCAAGGTGAACTGCTACCGGGAGGGCACGCGCAACGTGAAAGGAGCGGATGGAAAATGGACCACCGTTCCCACCTATGATTATGATGATGACTTGCCCTACGGACACGGTGAAAAATCAGTTTACATCATTAGCGGTTTTATGCGCCTGACCCGTGAGGAAGCTTTTGCGATTCGGTATCACATGGGGTTTACGGAAGAGGGCAATATACGCAATGTGGGCAAGAGCTTTGAACTCTATCCTCTTGGCTTTGCGCTTAATACGGCGGATATGGAAGCTACATATTTTTTAGAGGGTAAATAAATCATTCACCCACAGAGAAATGCGGCGAAACGCACAGGGGACATCGCGCTCCCTATTGCGTATTTGTCCGGGTTACGCCAACAAAAAAGCACTTGCAATTTGCAAGTGCTTTTTTGTTGGAGCGGGAAACGAGATTCGAACTCGCAACGTTCACCTTGGGAAGGTGACGCTCTACCGTTGAGCCATTCCCGCAAATTGACACAACCACATTGTATCACGTTTCTTTGGTTGTGTCAAGAATGAAGCAGTTTTAAATCACATATTCCGGATTTGCAAAGTCTGCAATAATCTGTTTTGTGGTTTCGCCCTTAGAAAGCCGTTCTTTCATCACCTTTGCGGGGCAGAGTAGAGTTTGTGCACGGTTATAAAGGGGAGCAAGCAATCGTTCTTCGCCCAAACCGCGTTCTTCAAGCTTGTGCGTTGCCAAGGTCACAAGCTTAAGCAGCAATGCTTTAACGGTTTCATCTTTGACCGGCAAGAATTCACCGTTAATCACCATTTGTCGTAGAATTTTGTTCCGGTTGGGAGAATCAGCAATTTCAGCAGGCAGACGAAGGAAAAAGTCACGCATCAGCTCTTCTGCCTCTGCTAAACCGTGAAAGATACCTAAATTAAATGCCGGCGGTGCAAAGGCAGCACCCACAGGCTGAGCACAGTCGCTGCGAACCTCTAAAGTACCCCGACGGGTGATTTCAACATTTTTAAAAGAGAGGTAACCGCCAATGTCAGATGGTTCACCTTGTGTTTCAAAGTAAGCATTCAGCGGGGTGGGCGGCATCAGATGATATTCACCATCCCGATAGGATAAAAACATTGATTTTTTGCAGAACATATCGGTAATGTCGTCAAGTGTGCGAAACTCACCGCAAACAGGACCGGTGTTATCAGCTAAATAACCAAAACCGCTGTGTTCCCATAAGTAGTCACGGAAGCAAAGGGTGTTTTCGTGGCCGGTGTTGTCAGCAAAGGGCAGAGAGTTTGAAAAGAGCAGACCTCTTACAAAATCCATGGAGGCAAAAAGCGTCAGTGCCCGGGGTAAATCCCCTGCTTCAACATCCAAATGAGTCTGGACGGAGGAAAGCCAGGCGGGAAAGTCAGTATAGCGGTGGAAATAGCCACCGGCATATTCAGACAAATATTCCTTTAACGTGCGGTAAATGGGGAAGTCCACCGGATAGGTTTCTGCCTTGTGGTGGTGTGGGTTTGTACCCATACCGCAAAGGGTGTGCTCTCTGGGAATTAAAAAGTTTTGCACAAGCTGATAGAGTTTATAAAAACGAATTGCTGTGCGGAACAGATTTTCATCTTTTGCCATTGCAAATTCAAAATTGTTGTAGGAATTATCAAAGGACAGACTGTCACCATCTTCGTTAACTAAAAACACGCTGTTTCCGTGAATGTCTGTTCCGTCTGTGGAAAAACCATTTTCAAAGAGGTGAGCAATCAAACCCCGGATAACCTCTTCAGAAACAGAACCGCCGGATAAAGAGAGCAAAGGAAACTCAAGCTCAACGCCGGTATATTTTCTATCCGGCGCAAAAAAGCGGGATAAAAATTCTGATTCAATCAATTCTCTTACGTTCATAAAGCCTCCCGTTGTTTAAAAAAACAGGGCAGAAACATCTGCCCCGGTATTTACCTGATTGCAGTTACGCCCAAAAGCTGGATGTCAGCACTCAGGGCGTTTTCGCCACCGCATTGCGGCTTTGCATAATCAGTTGAAAGATATTTTTTATTGTCATCGGCAAAAACGGTTACAACCACAGAATCATCACCTAACATATCCTGCGCCAGAACGCATCCCAAGAAGTTTGCGCCGGAGGAAACACCTACGCCAATGCCTAAAGTTTCAGATAATAACCGTGCCATACAAATAGCATCTCCATCATCTACTGAAACTATTTCATTCATCTGGTCCAGTTTTAAAATATCAGGAATAAACTCATCTGAAATACCATATATGCGGTGCTTGCCTACCTTATATCCGGTGGAAAGTGTCGGCGAGTTTAAAGGCTCTAAGGGGAAAGCGCGACAATCGGGGTTTGCCTCACGCAGGCGTTTTGCAATACCCATAATGGTGCCGCCTGTGCCAACACCGGCAACCACACCGTCAGCTACAAGACCTTTGGAAGCAAGTTGATTCACGATTTCTTCACCAGTGGTTTTAACGTGAGCATCAACATTATCTTCATTCGAGAACTGGCAGGGCAGAAAAACGCCGCCTTCCTGTGCCAGTTTTTCTGTCATTTCTATGGAGCCTAAAAAACCGCCTTCTTCGTGAGAAACAAGGCGCACCTGGGCCCCAAAGCTTTCCATCAGGGTGATGCGCTCCCGGCTCATCCAATCCGGCATGAAAATTTTAACCGGATGTCCCAGATAACGCCCCAGGGCAGAAAAAGAAATACCGGTGTTGCCGCTGGTGGCTTCTGCTATGGTATCTCCGGGGGAAATGGTGCCTGTTTCATAGGCTTTTTCTAAGATATAAAGTGCAACGCGGTCTTTAATGCTGCCTGTTAAATTAAAATATTCTGCCTTGGCAAACAAACGACGGATTTTGCCGCGGAAAGAATAAGCGATTTCTAAAAGTGGCGTGTTGCCCGACAGAGAGCGGATAGCATCAAAGCGCTGTTTTAGTTCCTGATTCATACAAGTTCCTGCCTTTAATCCAAAAGTGTCATTACATTTCTACTATATGCAAAACAAGGATGTTTTGCACCACTCTTATTATTATAATACGAACAGAGTGGATTTGCAAGGTTTTTATGGCATGACTATAACTTTATTTTCTGTAAAAATTTTTTTGAGATTTTATGATTAAAGCTATTTATATGTCACCTATAAAATAAGCAGAAACAGAAGCACGTGGGCATCTGTTTCTGCTTGTCTGTTTCAGTTAATTATTTTCAGCGTTTAAATTGCTATTGAAATAGATAGTTGGGTTATTGCAGAGGCTTAAAGCAGAGAATTCTATATTTCCCCAATCTTCCTGGCTGCCTTCGTAAAATATTACACGCAACTTACCGCAATCATCGAAAGCGTTGTAACCCATGGATTGAACGCTTTTTGGCAGATAGACGTATTGAAGATCGGTGCAATGTCTAAAGGCTTCAGCGCAAATCTTTGTTACACCCGGTGCGATTTTAACTTCATACAGATAATCAAAATCTCTAAAGGCTGCAGCACCGATATTTGTGATTCCTTCTTCTATCACAATTTCTCTGCAATCTTTAGCATATTCAAGCCAAGGTCTCTTTCTGTAGTTATCAAAATAGCTTGGCATATCGCCTTTGCCACGGACAATGATTCTATTATTTTCTTCGTCCCAAAGAACATTAGTTTTTGCACTCTCATCTTCTTTGGTAGTTACTTTTGTTCCGCATTTATGGCAGAAAAGCGCGTCGGTATTTAATTCTGCACCACAAGAGGAGCAAGTTTCAGCCATTCTTTCGCCACAAAAAGCGCAGAATAATGCTTCGCCAATCGTTTTTTTACCACATTTTTTACAAATCATTTCAACCACCTCATTAAAATGATAACATAGTCGTAAAAATAAATCAAGTTTAATGTATGTGAATAAAAAAAATCCGCAAGCATTTCTGCAATTGCGGATTTTTTTAATAGAATCGGTATGATTTGATTATTCAGATTGCGATTTATATCCAAAATCGGGAATGCTTTGCCAACGTTCTTTAAAATAGTGAGCAGCAAACTTTGGCTTTCTGTCACGAGTGAAAATGCCTTTTTTATTGCCCACAACACGCATAATGCCTTGCACGGTTGCAAAATCGGCAAAGTTCCAGACCTGCTCGCCAATGAAAAAGTCATATCGGTCCACCACTTCGTGGGTGGCTTTATAAAAATCTGTTTGATATTCTTCGGTGAACATAACCGGCGTAGTGTCGTGGAAGCCGGCTATGGTATCGGCGCCATATTCTGTAAACATTAAGGGTTTACCAAGCTTTTCCCAATAATCAAGCTCAAGCTTGAGGGCTTGCTGTGCTGCCTTTAAATCACCGCCGTAGACATACCAACCATAGTAGCGGTTTAAGCAGATAACATCCATCAGGGGCAGGGTTTTATCCTTGGTAAAGTCGTTTTGCACCCCAACGATGGTTACCGGGCGGTTTTGGGGGTCTTCTTTGTGTGCTAAGTCATAAAGGGGTTTATAATAATCTACTGCACTGTCAGGGTAGGTTGTGGTGTCAGACTCGTTGGCAATGGACCACATAACCACGCAGGCACGATTTTTATCGCGGCAAATCATATCCTGGATAACCTCTTCGTGGTGTTCTTTTGTTCTCAGAATTTTGTAGGTATCCTGGGGTTCTTTTCCGGCGGTTGCGCCAAAATTCATGTTGACGCCCACAGCTGGGGTTTCATCAATAACCACAATGCCCTCCCGATCACAAAGCAGCATCATTTCCTCAGCGTAGGGGTAGTGACTGGTGCGGAAGGAGTTGGCACCCATCCACTTCATTAAACTAATGTCTTTTACGTTTAAAACCTCATCCATGCCACGACCACGGATGGCAGAATCTTCGTGCTTGCCGAAGCCTTTAAAATAGAATGGCTTGCCGTTAATTAAAAACTCTTTACCTCTCACTTCTACAGTTCTCACACCGAAAGTTTCATAGTAGCAATCATCACCGAAACGGACTTCTGCGGTATATAAATAGGCGGCGAGGGGTTGCCAGAGAATGACATCAGGGATGATAAAAGACCCTTCGTTGCCTGTTGCTTCTGCCACAACCTTGCCCTCTTCGTTACGGATGATGAGCTGCACATCACCTGAACCTACAGTATCCACCTTATATGCAACGATAGCTGTATCATTGCCTACAGTGGGGACGAGGGTGATGTCTTCTATATAACTTTTAGGGGTGGTATAAATTTTGACAGG
>JAZSJR010000060.1:0-2705 GCA_045534415.1 Clostridia bacterium | reverse complement strand
ATGTCGATATGTATGACAATGAGGTTATCTCAATGGAAGACCTAAAAGAAAAGACCGAGTCCACCAATGCAGAAATTAAAAAGCTGGAGGAGAAAATCAAGATTGTGAGGTTCGGCATCACACAGGCGGATAAGCTCGAATACGGACTTACTGATACATTCAAGAGTATAGGCGATATTCTGAGTACCGCAGAGATTACCAACGAGATGCTAAAGCGAGTCATAGACAGAATTGAAGTGGCGGAAGACGGACATATTGACATATACCTAAGGCTCCTTGCAGACATAGGACTTGATGAAAAGTATCAATGTTCATCTATCAGTACATAAAGACATCACAGAACGGCTTTTGCTTGTGAATCGTGCCCTTGCTAAAGAGGCAAAACAGGTGCTGGAGGAAAACAAAGCAACAAGGCACATTCGCGGGGGACTGGCAACCAAACAAAAATACGAATGCAGAAAAGCCCAAAACGAGTAGAATTTAATATTACTTTTTTGTGACAATATAAAAAGCTGTTGAAATTTACCCGGAAAAGCGGTATAATAAACTTAGCAATTGTTTATTATGCCGTTATTTTTTTATTAAAACGGCATGAATGTATTTTAACAAAGGAGGATTTTTTATGCTTAAAAAAGCGATATCCCTCATTCTCAGTGTACTGATGCTTTTATCAGTCAGCAGTGTTTTTGCTGCAAATTTTTCCGATGTATCTTCTGATTTTGCCTGGGCAGAGGAGGCTATTACCACTCTGGCGGACCATCAGGTGATTAACGGTTATCCGGATGGAACATTCCAGCCGGCAAAAAATATTACAAAAGAAGAAGCCATTGCTTTGTTTGCCAGAATCTTAGGTGCAAGCGAAGAACTGAATGCTTCAGTGGTTTCTTTATCCAATGTTTTGTATGAAGATGTGCTGGAGCAGTATGACACATATGCAAAAGAGGCAGCTGCATATTTGATGTACAAAAACGTTTTGTCAGAGGCTGACCTTGCTACATATTTATCTGCTGCACATAAAAGTGAGCCTATGAAACGTTATGAGGCTGCTACCTTGATTGCAAAATGCTTAGGTGGCGATGTTTGGCTTAAGAAGAATCCGAATGTAACGCTGTCTTACAGCGATGCAGCAGATGTTCCCACCGCTGCAAGAGGCTACGTTTACTTTGCATCTGAAGCACAGATGATTCAGGGTGTAGGCGAAAACACATTCCTGCCTATGGGTAATGTAACTCGTGCTCAGGTTGCTGTAATGCTTTACAGAATGTTTAACCGTTTACAGTATAGCTATGTTAAGGGTGTTATTTCTCAGGTTAACACAGCAACGAACGTTCTCTCTGTAAAACTGGCAGATGGCGAGATTGAAAGCTATAAGGTTGACAGCAACGTTGCTGTTATGGTAGATGGTATTGCTTCTGAACTGGGCGCTTTACCGATTGGTCAGAACATTGTCATCACCTTCTCAAATAACGGCTTATATTCACTGGATACTGTTGCAATGGCTGTTGATGATACCTTTGTAGCAATGTATAAGGGTAAAATGACAGATACCACCGGCACAGTGGTTAAGTTTGAAGCTTTTGATACCGGTAAGGTTACATCCTATAAGCTTGCCAGCGATGCGGTTATCGTTTATAACGAGCAGAGCGCAAGCTTGGATGCCATTAAGAGCGGTGACTATGTTAGAGTTTCTGTTACATCTGCTAAGGTAACCTTAATTGAGGCTGAAGCAAAATCTAAGTCCTTGCAGAATGCTCGTGTTGAGTCCATTGGTTTTGATCCGGATGTGGTGATCACCCTGGGCCTTTCTGATGGCACATTGGCTGGTTATAAAGTGAAAAATGGTGCAACCATCCGCAGAAACGGTGCTGTTACAACTTACTCTGATCTGATGGTAGGGGATAAGGTTGATGTAACCTTAGAATATGGCCAAATCAGCTCTGTGGTTGCAATTGGTGTTGATAAAGAAGTAAACGGTACCATTGAAGAGATTACAATTTCTAAAACATCCTCTTCTTTAAAGGTTAACGTTAACGGTCAGGTGAACACCTATGCGGTAAGCCGTGATGCAACCGTTAAACTCGACGGTGCTGCAGCGACTATTTACGATTTGCGTTTAGGCTATTCTGTAAAACTGCACACCTCAAGTGCTACTATTAAAGAGGTAGAGGTTAAATCTGTTGCATCTGCACTGCAGATTACCGGTCAGATTAAGCTGGTGAACACAACCTACAAAATGATGACAATTCAGCATGCTGATGTAAATGGCAATATTACCGAAACTCAGGTATTTGTTAAAGACTCTGCTAAAATCTTAGACAGTAACGATGGTAAGATTAAATATCTGAAGAATCTGCAGGCTGGTCAGAACGTAACGGTTGCTGGTTCAGATAACATGGGTATTTTTGAAGCAACCTCTATTATGATTTTGGCAAACAACCAGTAACATTCAAATAGTTTATAAAAAAGCACTCCTTCAAGGCGTGTTTCTCAAAAGGATGTTTCCAAAAAAAGCCGATTGAGAGAGAAATAAGTACAGTTATTGAAAAATAACTGTGCTTTTTCTTTTGCTCAAAAAGGCTTTAAGTTAATGAGTTATTAAGTCGTATCAAAAGGATGCGACTTTTTTATTTCGAGAAATCGCCTACTTTCAAATGATGAAATTAAAAGGTAAATTCACAACTATACTCAATAAAATTATCACCGAT
>JAZSJR010000203.1:0-5424 GCA_045534415.1 Clostridia bacterium | reverse complement strand
ATCCGACTTCCAAAACCATCTTCCGCTTGTGACAACATGGCAAAATTTTGAACATCTGCCATCCAGTGCTCTACTAAATAAGAACATACCGCTTTTGCATCCTTCGACCGAATGCCCCCCGCATCAAACAAAGCCTCTGAATCAAATATCTCACCCACACAAAAACGAGTTAATATCCAGTTGCAGCTTCTACCATATAAAGCAGCATCTCGGCCCAACTGCCTACCGGTAATAATAGCCTGTTTATTTCCTTGAACAGCCACTAAAAAGCGATTCTCAAATGCAATTTTTGTCAGTGCACTTTCTGGATGAAAATGCATTTCAAAGTTACCGATTGCGTTCTCATAAAAGCTCCAATTACAAGATAAAATATCGTGTTCCACATATAAAAGATTGAACTCAAAATCATAGATTCTGATGTCTTCCATCAAATCACCGCCTCAACATACTGACGTTCAAAACTAAGAAACACCTGAATTTCTTCCATGATATTGTGATTAATAATCTCAATGTCGTTACACCCTGTCGGCAACAGAAAATCGCTCAAAAAGCTTTCAGATGCCAGCACCGCAATTAAATTTCCCCTATGGTTGCTGGTAATCTTTCGACTTGGAATATCAACCTCAATAACCTCACCCGGTTCTGTGTTGCAACTCAATTTCAAGGTTTTCCCTGTCGTGTGATTGACTACCTCAACGCCAAAATCTTCCGTTTGAGTCTCAGTACCTACGTGTGTACCGGAATTATAAAACCTCAGCACCGGTTCTACGTTAACATCACCATCGTTAATCACATTTTTTCTTGTAATTCGCTCTGTGAAAACGCAAGGAAGAGTAAACTCATGACATATTAAATCCCTCCGGGAATATAGTTCCGTTTTGCATGGATTCGGATCTGTAAAGTAAGGCTTATCACATATCAACTGCAACACCACAGATGTTATCTGTTTTCCCTGCCGCACCGGTTCTTCCATTCTACTCAAACGACAAGGAATTTTTCGCTGCAAGCGTCCCGACAAAACCGTCAGCATCCCCGGATGATACATAATGCATGATAAATTCCGTATTGCTTCCATCATCTGTTTTTCACTACAAACATCCACCGAGAGAGTAATAATTCGCTCTAAATCTCTTTTTTGCACAACCCTCTGACCGGGGGTTTTTACATATGCTTCGGTTTGATATTCTGCCTCCGGCAACCCCAATCCGGTAATTGTTTTAAGATACATACCGGTTTCTGCAGCCTTTCTCCTACCACAAAAGTGTATCGTACCCCATTGATTTTCATAAAAAATATCCATATTATTCCCCTCTCAGCCTTATAACCGCCGCATGCTGTCTGGCACTCTGCAATTGCTGGGCCACTGTTTCTCCGGCACTGTTTAACACGTATGTAACAGATTGTACAGAGTTCTTCCCATCGACTTGGCCTATTTTCTCCGCTTTTTCACCGGGCGTATAACTTTCAAAAGCAAGGGTGCTCAAAACTGCGCCTTCTATGTCTGCCTGTAACTCTTGCAGCTTAGATAAAAAGCCAGCTCCAAAAGACTCCGCTGAAAGTTTTCCCTCCACCAAAAAACCATCAGGAATCGTTCCATACCAAGCAGATAGTTCCTGCTCAATTCCGTCTAATATCTGTTTTGTATCCTCTGCATACGCCCAGCCTGAAGTTTTCTCAGAAAGTGTCTTGATGGCTTCCCAGTCATTTATATAGTCCTGTCGCTCCTGATGGCTCATAGAAAGCAGTTCTTCCTGATATCGAATTGCATCCGATACGGAAAGCTGCCTGATTTCGGCAAACAACCCCTCAGGAATCACATCCAATTTTTGCACTTCCTGCAAAAGCTCTGCATAAGTTTCAAGTTCTTCTCGCTCTTTTGAAAGATTTAAAATGGTATCCTGATAATAAATTGGTGTATCATTTGGTCCTGCATTTTTGAAAACAACATTTTGAGTTTCAAATAGCCCACCGTAATTCTGCATTTTCTCAGCCATGCTTTCACGGCTCTTCTCAACCGCTGACAAACTGCCGGCAGCCCGCTTTGCAATGTCTTCAAAAGCATCCGTAATTCTCCCTTTTTCAGCCTCAATCTGTGCCTCTACAGCTTTGAGATGTTCTTTCAATTCATCAATATACTCTTTATTTGCTTTCTTTTGCAAACGAAGTATTTCGTTTTGTCGAACTGTCTCCGCCTGCCGATACGTACGGGCATTACGGAGCCTGTGTTCATATTCCTGCCGATATTTTTCCTCCTGAGCAATCTCTATTTCCTTTTCAATACGCTCTTTCTCAGCGAGGTATGATTCCTGACTCTTTAAAAGACCTTCCCCCAATTTATCCATCGCATTTTGGGCATCCTTGCTGCCTGATGCAATTCCCTCACCCAAGCTTTCACCCAAAAGTTTGCCTATGGCCTTATATTCCTCTTGCAAATTCTTTTTCGTGTTTTCAGTTGATTCACTCAAAATTCTCCCCTCCCATCATCAGAACAACGCCTCTAAAGCCGATAAAAGTTCAGCCTGTCGCTCCTGTTCTGTCCGTCTATCCGGCAATCTGTATATCCGTTTCATTGTATGATAAAACCCTCGCATTTCCGGGCTTTTAAATTGCGATACATCCGCAGCCCGATACCCCACAATTTTCACAAACTTTGTGTCGTCACCAAGTCCGTCAAACAACGCCTTAAACTGAAACCAGTGAAGCTTTTCTTCCGTCAGATTAATGCCATAATGCTGATAGAACCCGGCATAAATCAAGGCTGAATCATGGCTAAAGCTATATAGCTTGCGATGTCTTTTGACAGGCACCACATCTCCCCTTTCCGGCTCCTTCCCCGAATAAAAACATATCATACCGAAAACAGCCTCCTCCAGCGTATCCGGCAGTACCGGATAACAAAGCTTTAAAAGTGCAGGTAGCTTGGTGTAAAATTCTCCTTCTTCTTCAAATAGAATTGTTTCAAACTTCATCCATATTCTAAAATCCGTATGAATGCGGTAGCTTTTACCACCGCAAACCACTTCCTCCGGCAAATTGCCAAAAATCATGTTTGATATCATCGGCATCCTCCCGATTTACGTGGGGCTGCAGAAAGCCACAGCCCCACATTTTTCTACGCTTCGGCAAACTCACAGGTTGTCCAATTATCAACACTCTGTGCCACACCAAAAATTTTCTCGCCCTTTACCTTCATAGTTCCGCTATAGCTATAAGCATCCATAGAAGATGCTTCTGCATCAAAAATAACGGTAAATTCACGTTTTACAGCCGGACATTTTCCCTCTTCATCCGCCTGAGATAAATCCACCATTAAAATGCTTCTGACAGCTGCATCACCCACCAGTTCGCTTTCTGCCAATGCAATCAAATCCTGATGAACCACATCTTCTTTAAATTGGTCAAACGCAAAAGAAATACTGGGGCTGTAGCCCACCACATCAGATTGTTCAAATTCCTCATCCACATACTGTCTGCTGTATTCTTTTGAATTTTTCTTAATTGAAATTTCACTGAATCCTCTCATTCTGTGATAGGTAATAACGCCGTCACTATCTGCCACACCAAAAAAGGTCAGTTTATCACTTCTTTTAACAATTCTGTTCACCCTTCATTCCCCCTTTTTCTGTATAATAAATCAAACGACAATCCATGTCATATCGATTTGTACCATATTCTCTGCCTGTGGGCGCACCGGTTTTTAAAACCTCAAACCGTTGGGGCATAAAGCAACTATCTCCCTCGGGCAGCGTTTCCTGCTTTTCCAGCCAGTCTCCCACCTGCTCCAAAAGCCTGCTTGCTTCTTCCGGACACGCTTTATGATTACTGCGCCGAACTGATACCCTAAAAGCAAATTGCTTCAACAATCCCCCGTCTGCATATCGCTCTACCACCGGGTCTTTCGCCTGGGCAAAAACACCGATACTACAGGGCTTTTCTCCAAGAAAGTCCGCCGTCAGCAGGTTATCCGCAGCAAAGGGACACCTCTTTAAAAAATCAATTACATATTGAATCATTAACGCCCCTACCTCCTGCCAGTCACTTTCCTGTGAGAAAGTTTACTGTCTTGTTTTTGGTTATCCCGAATCTCTGTTACAACAAACCAAGTCACTCCGCCATTGTGACTCACTTCATCCCCCAGAGAAATCGGGCCATTCTCCCGTTCCGGAATCCGCACAATCAGTTGTCCATCCGGCAAATACCCACTTTCATCAACAGAAATTTTATCTGTCACCGTGCACAAAACATTCTCAAGCATCCGCTGCTCAACTGTGCCTGTCTCACGGTTTAATGTACGAACGATAAGGCTATCATTCATTTTCATAAGCGACGCCCCCTGAAAAGAACACCGTCATTGCCTAAATATTGCCTGATAATCTGTCTGATTTCGCAATTTTCATAATCTTTGTCATAGGTCACATCATAGCCATCCAGGCTTTCCCGGCTAATCCCCTGACGTCTGTCCTCGTCATACAGCCTGTCGCACAGTTCACAAAGCAAACGCTGTACTTTCTCCGTTTCCAACGCCGATTCCCGGGTCCGCACCATGCTGCCAAGCAAAATTCCCGCACGGTATGCATATTGCTCAAAAACAGCCTGAGGCACTTTGTTCCCGCCATAGACTTCGTTATAAAAATCATAAGTCAACTGAACCATATTCATCCCCCTTACGCCCCGGGGCAACTGCCCCGGAGCTACACTGGCAAAACTTAACCGTTAGTTACAAGCTTTGCAATGGGAATCGCTTTCGGGTCAAATGCCAAAGACCAGTTTGCAGATGCACCCAGTTGCTCGTCTGTGGGGCTGTTTGTCCAGCCGGAAGACGGTGCTGTAAATGAAAAACCATTAGGATGAATGGTTTCTCTGATTCGGGTATATAGTGTGTCCTGACCGCCGTTCTTCGCAGGATCACGATACACCTCAGCCGGCACTTCCACACGTCCTCTTGCGGTACGGATAGCACCTTCACCTAAAAGGTAGGTTGTGTACTTCATCAGACCTGTAGTAGAATCCGCTTCAGCCGGAACGCCGTCGTCAATAATAACGGTATAACCATTAACTGTTGCCAACGCAGCAGGTCTCTGAATGCCATTTGCGTCAGTATACTTCCAGAACTCTAACAACTGCTGATTTTCCAGAGATTTTGCAACATTTGAATGCATAATCGCCAGAGAAAACATATTTTTGTTATCCCCCATCGCCTGCGTTGCCAAATCATTTAAATCTGTCGCACCAATAAGGTACGGGCTTTCAGAACCAGATGCTAAATTTACAATGTGGTTTTCTTTCCACTTTTTCGCATTACCGGAAGAACCGGAAATACCAAAAATTGCGTTAAGTACAGAGAGCAGTGCTTTCTGTCTCTGCTTTGCCCAATATTTGCCGATGGTTGCAGCAATGTGATTCATGGGGTCAGCACCGGAAAGT
>JAZSJR010000181.1:0-24561 GCA_045534415.1 Clostridia bacterium | reverse complement strand
TATGTATTCCATCCTTACAGCATGGTAAAGGACCACAGAACCTCTTATGAAACCGGTAACACAGGTGCGGTGATGGATGGGGATTTAGACCCGTTCATTAATGCATATCTTAAGGCGGCAAGTTTAGGCACTTTAAACTTAAAGTAAGCATATTGTCGGACAAGATCTCATAAGAATATATGGGAATATGTTTTAGGAGGAAACACATGTTTAAAAAGATTATATTTTTCGCGTGTGCCGTTATGATTTTTGTTGCGATGAATACAACCGGCATTTTTGCAGGTCAGGTTGAATTTAAAGATGTGACAGAGAAACACGATTGGGCAAAGGACGCGATTTCGTACTTATCCTCTGAAGAAATTATTAATGGCGTTGGTGACGGAAATTTTGCACCGGATGAACAGGTGACAAAAGAGCAGTTTGCCAAAATGCTGTCACGGGCACTCTCAATTGAGCCTGATTATGACACAGAAGAAAGCTTTACCGATGTGCCGGCAGACAGATGGTCACATCCTTATATTGAAGCGACAAAAGGTTATTTTCCGTCGGAGCCGTTTTTAACCGCTGACCAGTATGTGCCCGAAAAGCCCTTCACTCGTCAGGAGGTGGCGGCAACCATTATAAACGGCATGGGTCTTTCAGCGAAAAACAACTTGTTTAATGCTTCTATTTTAGAGATTATGTTCACTGATGCAAGTGCAGTTCGCAGTGATATTAAGACCCAGGTTGGCATAGCGGTGGAACGTGGTATTTTGCGTGGCAGCGATAACTACATCCGTCCTGATGACCCTGTGACCCGGGCTGAGGCGGCAGTTTTCATTCACAGAATGATGTTGATTCGTCAGGGCAAGGGAGAACTTTCTTTTGTGACAAATACACCCATTGTGGCAGAAAGCCAGGTTACCTTAGAGCGTGCTAAAGAATGGGCAGCCGAGCATGGTGCTCATCAGCGGTTTATTGATATTGCAGATATTTACTGGAAGTATGGTGAAATCACCGGTATTCGCCCTGAGGTTTTATATGCACAGGCGGCAAAGGAAACAGGCTATGGTAAATATGGCGGCCGCGTTTTGCCGGAGCAGAATAACTGGGCAGGCATCAAAACCGCTACAGCAACAGGGGATGAGACCTATGACCACGAGAGCTTTGAAACGCCGGATGACGGCGTTCGTGCCCATTTTAATCATATGTCAGCCTATTTAGGCAAAGAGCCTGTAGGCGAACCCCATGGACGGTATCATGTGGCTTGCCGCACAGCTTGGGCAGGTACGGTTACCACAGTGGAAGAGCTGGGTAACAAGTGGGCACCGGAGCATACTTATGGCTATAGTCTGGTGGCCCGATACATTCAGCCTATGATGGGGAATTAAAAAAGAGAACAAAAAAGGAATCGCATCTGCGATTCCTTTTTTATTGTATCTCCCATCCTGCAACGCTATTTCTCATAGCGGTAAATAGCCGTTGCTTGGCACCATGATTTTCATTTTCCAATTGCCGGAGCAAGTTTTTGATGTATTCTCTTTTTGTGTTTCCGTCGGCAGGGCAGTTGCTTTTCACCACCGGCAGGTTTGTGGTTTTTGCAAACTTTTTAATGTCCCGCTCTTCTACATAAATAAAGGGACGGAGCAGGGTGACACCCATTCTGTCTAAGTATGTTACAGGCAAAAAGCAGTTGACACGGCCCTCGTACAAAAGGCTTAAGAAAAAGGTTTCAACCACATCATCAAAATGATGCCCCAACATAATTTTATCAAGTCCCCGCTCTTTTGCGGCAGAATTAAGCGCCCCACGGCGCAGGTTAGCGCAAAGTGAACAGGGATTTTTTTCTTTTCTAAGGTCAAAAACAATTTCTTTGATTTGTGTTTTTTCAATAGAATAGGGAATATCAAGAGATTTGCAAAGCTCCACCAAGGGTGAAAAATCCATTCCCTCCATACCCATATCCAGGGTGATGGCTTCTAAATGAAATGATTTGGGGTAAAATCGCTTTAAGGCGTGGGCGGCAAGTAGTACTGCCAAAGAGTCCTTTCCGCCGGAGAGACCAACGGCGATTCTGTCCCCTTCTTCAATCATATTATAATCTTCAATTGCCCGACGCATATGGCTGAGTAGATGTTGCATAGGGTTCCTCTTTTCAATGGTTTTTTGGTTTTGTAATCGTACATTCTGCCTCACCATCAGATACCCGGAGGTTAAATGCTGTTCCCGGGGAACATTGGCTGATGGTTTTCAGTGGTGTACCGTCAGAAAGACTGGCATAGGCATACCCGCGGGACAGCGCTGAAAGTGGGCTTAAGGCATCCAGCTTTCCGGCTGTGGCAGATAGTTGATGTTTCAGATTGTCGAATAGCTTATTAAAGGCATAGGTGCTGTTTTTTTGCAGATTGTCCACGGTAATACGTTTTTCTGCAATCATATCCGGTATGCCCCGGAGCGTCGGATTATTTTTGAGATAGTCTAAAGCTTTTTGACGGGACAAAAGGCTATGCCGAATTTCAGCAATCAGTTCGTTCTTCTGTGCTGTCAGCCGGGCAGAAAGTTCCAAAGCGGATGGAACGGCAAGCTCTGCCGCGGCAGAGGGGGTGGGAGCGCGTAAATCTGCCACAAAGTCAGCAATGGTGAAGTCAGTTTCGTGGCCTACGGCTGAAATAACAGGGATATTTGAAGCAAAAATTGCCCGGGCGACAATCTCTTCATTAAATGCCCATAAATCTTCAATGGAACCGCCACCGCGACCGGTGATGATGACATCTCCCAACTGGTGCTCATTGATAAAGGAAATGGCTTTTGCAATTTCTCCTGCGGCACCGTCCCCTTGAACAGCCACAGGACAAACACGGACTTTTGCCAAGGAATATCGCCGATTTAACACGTTTAAAATATCCCGAATGGCAGCACCGGACGAAGCAGTAACAACACAAACGGTTTCGGGATAGGCAGGCAAAGGCTTTTTAAACTCAGAATCAAAAAGCCCCTCTTCTTCAAGCTTTTTCTTTAGCTTTTCAAAGGCAGCATAAAGCGCACCTTCGCCATCCGGTTCTAAGGATTCAATATAGAGCTGATAGACACCACCGGGTTCGTAGACAGAAATTCTGCCCCGGGCGGTGACTTTCATACCATCTTCCGGTTCAAAACGGAGTCCTGTTGCGCTGGCACGGAACATAACGGCGCGGAGAACAGACCCCTCATCCTTTAAGGTCAGATAAATATGACCGGAGGGGTGGCGTTTGCAATTGGAAATTTCACCTTTAATGCAAATATCCTTTAAATAGCCGTTGTGATCAATCACACGGCGCACATAATGATTCAGTTGTGAGACGGTGACGGTCATAACTTGTTGTTCCATATCTTCTCCTTCAAAGGGGGCTGTAGCAAAATGCACAGACCACGCAAAGCGCAGAAATGTTATGATAAGTTAATTTTTAAAACAGCATTTTAAGATTAACAGAAAAACAATGGTAGAAATTCGTTATTCAACGAATTTCCAAAGAAAAAACTTTGCGCTTTGAATAAGCTTCACCTCTCGTCGTACCAATGTACGACTTCGGGATTCTGCTTATCCAATCTGCACTATTTTGCGTCCATCCCTAAAAGAGGCAGTAGCAAAATGATTAAATTCTGCTACCACCTCTTATGGTTTTTACTGATTTGCTTTATTGACGGAAGATAACACACCATTAACAAAGGCAGAGGCTTTTTCGCCCTCATAATCCTTTGCAAGCTGAACGGCTTCGTTAATAGCGATACCCGCGGGAATTTCCGCATCGTATAAAAGCTCACAGATGCCGATACGCAAGGTCGCCAGGCTCACTTTAGAGAGTCTGGAAAGAGTCCAGCCACGGGTGTTTTTTTCAATTTGTTCGTCAATTTCAGGAAGATGCAAAAGTGTTGTGCGGACAAGGTTTTCCAAATATTCCTTTTGTCCCTCGACTTCCTCGCGATAGTCATAATATAACTCTAAAAGGGAGTCTGCATCAAGCTTTTGAAATTCGTGTTCAAAAACAATAATAAATCCGGCTTCACGTGCCTCTTTTCTGGTCATAAGCTTACTCCTGTCTTTTGTATTTTTACAAAATATATCCTAACGCATCGGTCAGGTTTTTCGCAGGAAGAACTTTCATCCCCTGCGGAATTTTCAAATTTTTTGTGTTTGCCTGAGGAATCAGGCAGGCTTTAAAGCCAAGTTTTTTTGCCTCAGAAATGCGCCGCTCAATTTGATTGACAGCTCTGAGCTCACCGGTAAGACCAACCTCACCGATGGCAACAATGGAGGGGTCAACAGGACGGCCGCGAAAGGCTGAAGCAATGGCAACTGCCAAAGCCAGGTCCACAGCAGGCTCGTCTAAACGAATGCCCCCAATGATGTTCACATAAGCATCCTGATTCTGCAGATTAAGACCAACCCGCTTTTCTAAAACGGCAATCAAAAGATTCACACGATTATAGTCAATGCCTGTTGCCATACGCCTTGGCACACCAAAACTGGTGGGAGAAACCAAAGCCTGAATTTCGGCCAGCATGGGGCGTGTCCCTTCCATAGTGCACACAACAGCAGAGCCGGGTGCTTGCTCGGGGCGACCTTCAAGCAGCATCATAGAGGGGTTTTCCACCTCTAAAAGACCGCGGTCTGTCATTTCAAAAACGCCGATTTCGTTGGTTGAGCCGAAACGGTTTTTAACAGCCCGCAAAATGCGGTAGCTGTGGTTACGTTCACCCTCAAAATATAGCACGCAATCAACCATATGCTCTAACACCTTTGGCCCTGCAATAGAGCCATCTTTTGTGACGTGCCCTACGATAAAAACGGCAGTGCCATGTTCTTTTGCATAGCGCATCAGGGTCAGGGTTGCCTCACGAACCTGACTGACGCTACCGGGGGCAGAGGATATATCCGGGTGATACATAGTTTGAATGGAGTCTATAATTAAAACATCCGGCCGGATGTCGTCAAGGGCTGTATTGATAGCAGTAATATCTGTTTCAGAGAGAACCATAAAAGAGGGTGCCTCTTCATGCAGACGGTCGGCACGCATTTTGAGTTGCTTTTCTGATTCTTCGCCGGAAACATAAAAAAGGGTTGCTTTTTTATCTAAATGAGCAGCAAGCTGCAACAAAAGGGTGGACTTGCCAATGCCGGGGTCACCGCCCACTAAGACCAAAGACCCACGGACAACACCGCCGCCCAACACCCGGTCAAGCTCGCCAATGCCGCAGGTTAAACGGCTGTAGTCGGTTACATCCACAGAGGATAAGCTTGTGGGCTTTGATTGCAGGGAAGACACAGAACGTGTCGTTTTTTCGCTGCGGATAATTTCTTCTTCTAAGGTGTTCCATCCGTCACAGCCCGGGCATTTTCCCATCCACTTGGCGGATTCATAGCCGCAGGCGGTGCAAACATATTTTGTTTTTGCTTTCACGGCTTTATCCTTTCTGTACGCTCAGATTAGTTTTATTGCATAACTGGTGCTTCGGATTGAGCAGGTACATCCTCAGGGGATTGCACCGGTTCATCAGTACCGGTTGCGTTAGGAGAAATGACCGGAATTGAAATGGGAGGATTTTGAGGTTCCTCGGTTTCCGGTGTAGCCTCCTCCTGCAAGATTTCTTCTTCAGGGGCAGGCATTGTACCTATGATTTCAATACGGTCAGTGGAAACGTATGTGCTTTTAGTAAGCAACTCTGTTTTAACAACAGTGCCGTTTTCCTTTGTTACCTTATATGCATTGTAAGAGCTACCCATAGAGCCTGCTTGTTCTACATTCACTGTGCCAACAGGCAGGTTGGGGTCTTCTTTCTGAACAAGACGGTTAACGTATGTGCCGGTGCATTCTGTGGTTATTTCAATGGATTTATTTTTGTTTTCTTTAATGCCGTAAACGGATACCTGATTGCTTCCACCGCTGGCACTTGCAACAATTTTGATGGGGTGCCCGGTGTTGTTTTTAAATTTAAAGTCAATGCTGCCGTAAGATACAGTAGCATCACGACCTAGAGGCACATAGGTTACAGGCAGAGAATGGTTCGTTCTGAACACAATTTCAAGGTCAGCAAGAACGGCTGCATTAAACAGGGTGGAAGACACCTGACAAATGCCGCCCCCCACACCGGGTTCAACCTTGTTGCCCACATACACATTGGCGATTTTAAAGCCACGGGCAACAGTTCTGGGTCCTACGGTATCATTATAAGAGAAAACTTCGCCGGGTGCCAAAACCACATCGTTGATTTTTTGGGATGCCAGGCTCACGTTATATGATCGGGAAACATCACCGGCACTATACCGGGTGGTATAGGTAGCCAATTGGTCGGGGAACAGTTCAGCCTGTAGCTTTTCGGCGGTGAGATTTGCCGGAATGATGGTTACAGGTACGGTGATAGTTTCACCAGGGGTTTGGTCAATGACAGCCTGAACGGCATCAATGTCAAAAGAAACGCCGGGCTTATCGTCCGTAATCACCAAACGTTGATTTTCAATTTTATAGCTGGCGTCTACCGGGTCGCCGCTGATTTTGTCGTGAATGTCTTTTGCATCAGGCTCAGCCGGATGAATCTCAGTTGTTTCTAACGTGAAAACACCATTTCTGAGTAAAAATGCAGATTCTTTAAATTCTTGAATTGCATTGGAAATGTCAATATAACTGCCGGGAACACCACGGGTAATAATGAGCTGCTGGTCCTTAAGTTCAAGCTGCATTTCATGACCGGTATGGTTAAATTGGTCAGCAATTTCTTTAAAATATGTTTCCAAAAGCGCTTCGTCGCATTGAATCAGCGGGGTGATAACAACGTTATTTTTTTTGAGGTCAAAGATTTTTTTCAGTTTATCTGTTGTGCTGCCGCTTCGACCAATATCAAAAGCATTTTGAACAGTAGCCTCAACATCCATACCTGCCATCAGGTCAGAGAGGTTAATTTCTTTTTCTATGTTTTCATGCCGGAGCAGAACGGCATAGTCAAGCCCCTCGGTAAAATGTTCACTGATTTTATCGGCGGCTTCACTCTTTGTCATACCGGCAACATTTAAATCATCAATAAAAACGCCGTTATAGATTGTTTCTTTATGTAAAACTGAGGCAGCAGCAATGCCTGCTGCGGCACATAAAACGACAATTACCCCAACAATAATTAAGGTAATGGTCATAGCCTTTCTGCGATTCTTCATAATACATACACCCCCATATTTTATTATAAATGGAAAAAGCGTTTTTGTAAACTGTTTTATGACATTTTTCCTCCCAATTTACTAAGAAAAACAAAAAAGAAGCTGCTCGCCTTTGTATAAACGAAACAGCTTCCCGTAAAATCTCAAAAGATGTGTCAGCGGTTTAAAAGCCAGGTGGCAAGATTCAGGTATCCTGCATAGGTAATCCACAACCAGTAGGGTAACATTAAAAGTCCTGCGCTATGCTTAATTCTATAAAACTTTGCAGTGGCAATTCCGGTAAACAGCCACAATAGTAAAAGCACCCAAAATGCGCCGAACAACATTTTAAAGCGAAAGAATACCAGTGGCCAGATAAAGCTGAGGAGCAGGGAAATGGCATAATATTTCAGTGCATCCCGAACATAGTCTTTGCTGATTCCCTGACGATATATTATATAGCTGGCAATACCGATTAATGTGTATAAAATCGTCCAAACGATTGGAAAGACGGCGCCCGGTGGTGCAAGGGGAGGCTTTTGCAGTGCAGCATAAAATTCGCGACTGTTTTGTGTGAGAAAACCTGCCAAAAAGCCAACAGAAAGCGGAATTGCAATAAAAATTGCCAATCTAAGAATATTCCTTAAGTTAATAACCTTAAATGTATTTCCCATTGTTACACCTCTTCTTGCCGCGAGTTTGCGGCGTATACATAGGAATTATATGCAAAAAGAGGCGCGAATATGCCAAATTAGTCCAGAGGGATGACAATTTCCTGACCGATGGACAGACAAGAGTTATCTAAATCGTTGATGTACATGACTTTATCGATAAAAAGTCTTAAGTCCATTTTTTCCGGACAGTAGGGCTCGCAGAGGCTCCATAAGGTATCGCCGCTGTCAGCAGTAACGATGGCTTCGTGCACACCGGTGTCGGCTAAAGTTCCACAGGTGAAGGTGAACAGGATGCAGAGAGCGGCTAAAATGATGTATAACCTCATTCTCTGCTCCTTAGCACGGTTTTTGTATGAAATTCTTCTTCTTTTTCTGATTAACATATATAACAGCTCCTTTTAGAACGAACGTTCCAGAACTAATGTTCGTATTTTCATTCTAACAGAACAAATGTACGGTGTCAATAGAAAATTTAAAAATTTTTACAAAACATCCAAAAAGATGTAAATTTATCCTTGTTTCATTTTTATTTGCTCATCTTGAAACGGTATGGTATAATTTATATAAGAGGATTTTTTATAGAAAAGAGTGTTTTGTATGCAACGTAGAAAGACAAGACAGATTATGGTCGGTGGCGTGGGAATCGGTAGTGATTACCCCATATCCATTCAGTCCATGCTTTCTTCGCCAAATGGCGATTTTGAAGCGGCACTTCGTCAAACCACGGCTCTGGCTGATGCCGGATGCGACATTGTGCGCCTTGCGGTAATTGACGATGCGAGTTTAAAAGTGGTGGAAAAACTAAAGAGAGCGGCAAAAGTTCCTTTGGTTGCAGACATTCAGTTTGACTATAAGCTGGCACTTTCTGCCATTGATGCCGGCATTGATAAAATTCGTTTAAACCCGGGGAACATTGGCAGTGAAGAGCGGGTTTTAAAAGTGATTGAAAAAGCAAAAGCCAACAAAATTCCCATTCGCGTCGGTGTGAATGCAGGGTCAATTTCTCAAAAGGTGTTAAAGACCTATGGCGGTGCTTGCCCCGAGGCTTTGGTAGAAGATGCCATGAGTCATATCCGCATTTTAGAAGACTGCAACTTTCAGGATGTGGCGGTTTCTTTAAAAGCCTCATCTGTTCCTATGATGCTCGAAACCTATCGGCTGATTGCAGAAAAGACGGATTATCCCTTGCATTTAGGCGTGACAGAGGCAGGAACGGTTTATGGTGGAACAGTTAAATCTGCCGTGGGCATCGGTGCCCTTTTATCCCAGGGCATTGGTGACACCATTCGGGTTTCTCTGACGGCAGACCCGGTGGAAGAAATCCGGGCGGCAAAAGAGATTTTGGCGGCACTGGAGCTAAGGCAGAATGGTGCGAAGCTGGTTTCTTGCCCCACCTGTGCCCGCTGCAGCGTGGATTTGATTTCCATTGCTAACCGGGTGACGGAGCGGCTTTCTGAGGTGAAAAAACCGATTAAGATTGCGGTTATGGGTTGCGTGGTTAACGGCCCCGGTGAGGCAAGGGATGCAGATATCGGTATTACCGGTGCTAAAGGTGAGGGATTACTCTTTAAAAACGGCGAAGTAATCCGCCGTGTGCCGGAGGCACAGATTGTGGATGTTTTATTTGAAGAGGTTGATAAAATGGGCACTCTCTGATTGTGGAGTAACACAATAGTTCGTTAGTTTTTGTGAAGTTCTTATTTTGATGTAGGAAGGTTTTTATGGCTAATTTAATTGAAACGCTGGCTGGAGAGTCTTTGGCCGCTAAGCTTCAGGGTGTGGAGCTGACCCGGGTACAGATATTTAAAGATGAACGTAAGGTTTGCATTGGTATGGAAAGCGAAACCTTTGTTCATCATGCCCTTTTAGATGAATTTATCAGCCAGGTGAAAGAACATTTCGGGCTAAATGATGTCCGTTTGGAATTTACATATAAAAAGCCGATTCTGACAGAAGATACGGCATCTTTAATTTATGAGAATATTCAAAATGAGATTTTGAAAAAGCTGCCTGCAGCCCGGGGTATTTTGCTCAATAGCCATGCTGGCTTGCAGGGTGGCCAGTTTGTGATATATCTCCAGTTCGGCGGCGAGCAGACGTTGATTGATAACGGCGTTTTATCTCTTGTAGAAAAGCAGCTTGATAAGGTTTATTTGTCTCCTGTAGAGGTGGCGTTTGAAACAGAAAAAACCTCTCCGGAGGTGGTGCTTGAAAAGGTAGAATCCCTGCGCAAGCAGCTTGCCCAGGAAGCCGGGGAGAAAGCTGCAGCGGTAGAAGCTGCGAAACCTGCACCGGTAGAAAAACGTGAAAAACCCGAAACCCCTGAGGATGTTTTATTAGGCAAGCCTTTTGGGGGTGTGGTGACGCCGATTTCAGAAATTGACGATTACAGTGGCAAGGTGATTGTTGAGGGCAATGTGATTGCCCACGAAACCCGTGAACTCAGAAACGGCAAAACCTTATTAGAGCTTTATGTAGCAGACCGTAACAGCTGCATCATTTGTAAAGCATTTTTAACAGAGGCGCAGTTTGAACCCTTAAAAGGCGGTCTTAAAAAGCTTGGCTGTGTTCGGGTTTCCGGTACAGCGCAATATGATACCTTTGCCAAAGAGGTTGTCATTGTCATTCGTGATATGATGAAGGCAAAGGCCTTTATCCGTCCTGATAATGCTGAAGAAAAGCGTGTGGAACTCCACGCCCACACCTCTATGTCTGCCATGGATGCCATCGTAAAGCCCGGTCAGCTCATTGCCCGTGCTGCTGCCTGGGGGCATAAGGCTATTGCCATTACGGACCATGGTGTTGTGCAGGCATACCCTGAAGCCTATGATGCCGGGAAAAAGCACGGCATTAAGGTTATTTATGGTATGGAGGCATATTTGGAGGATGAAGCTCCGGCCTATGTTTATGAGGCAAAGGACATGCCCTTATCCGGTGACTTTGTTGTGTTTGATATTGAAACCACATCTTTGGCGGCTCGGTTTGGTGAGATTATTGAAATCGCCGGCGTTAAGATTTCTGACGGCAGGGTTGTGGGACAGTTCTCAGAATTTGTGAAACCGGAGCAGCAGATTCCCTATCACATAACGGAGCTGACGAACATTTCTAACGACATGGTGGCTTCTGCCAACCCTGTTTCAGTTGTGCTGCCTGCCTTTTTAGAGTTCTGTCAAGGCTCTGTTTTAGTGGCTCACAATGCTAAATTCGACGTAGGTTACATCCGCAAGAAAGCAGAGGAATTATCCCTGCCTTTTGATTTTTGCTATATGGATACCTTAATGCTCAGCCGCAGATTGTTGACGGCTCTGAAAAAACACCGATTAAACCAGGTGGCAAAGCATTTGGGCTTTAGTTTTACAGGTCATCACCGTGCTATTAACGATGCTGAAGTGACAGCTCGCATTTTTCTTCATTTTATTGAGCTTTTAGAGGGTCTTGGCATCAGCAATGTTAATGAGGTGAATGAAAGACTTCAAGAGGCAGAAAACAAACGGTATATTGATACCCACCACGCGGTGATTTTGGTCAAGGATATGGTAGGGCTTAAAAACCTTTATAAACTGGTTTCAAAGGCTCATATTGATAATTACTTCAAGCATCCACGCATTTCAAAGGCTATGCTCACAGAACACAGAGAGGGTCTTTTGGTAGGAAGTGCCTGCGAAGCGGGAGAACTGTATGACAAAATTCTCCACGGTGCAACCCGTGACGAAATTGTTCGCGTTGCATCGTTTTATGACTATCTGGAAATTCAGCCTTTGGGCAACAATGAATTTATGATCAGAAATCACATTGTTGCAGATAAAGAAGAATTAAAGGCAATGAACCGGGACATTGTGGCTTTGGGTGAAGAACTAGGAAAACCTGTAGTTGCAGCCTGTGATGTGCACTTTTTAGACCCTGAGGATGAAATTTATCGTCGTGTGCTCCAGGCAGGGCAAGGCTATGATGATTGTGAATTTCAGCCGCCTCTTTACCTGCGGACAACGGAAGAAATGCTGAAAGAATGTTCCTACCTGCCTGAGGATGTGGCACACCAGATTGTTGTGGAAAACCCCAATATAATTGCAGAGCAGATTGGGGACGTGCTGCCCATTCCTGAGGAAACCTATCCCCCTGAAATGCCCGGTGCCACAGAGGAACTCAAAGAGCTTTCTTACGCCAAGGCTCACGAGCTTTATGGCGAAACCCTGCCAGAAATGGTAGAACAGCGAATGGAAAAAGAACTGGTTCCTATTATTAAATATGGTTTTTCGGTTATGTATATGATTGCGCAGAAGCTGGTAACCAAGTCCCTGTCAGATGGTTACCTTGTTGGTTCACGAGGCTCTGTTGGTTCTTCCTTTATTGCCTTTTTATCAGGCATTACAGAAATTAACTCACTGCCGCCTCATTATCGGTGTCCTGATTGTAAGCATGTTGAGTTTAAAACTGACGGTACCTACAGCATGGGTGCAGATATGCCGGATGCAGTTTGCCCGGTTTGCGGCGCAACGTATAAAAAAGACGGTTACGACATTCCCTTTGAAACCTTTTTGGGTTTTGATGGCGACAAAGAGCCGGATATTGACTTAAACTTCTCTGGTGAATATCAGAGCCACGCCCATAAATATACAGAAGAACTGTTTGGTGAAGGCAACGTGTTCCGAGCCGGCACCATTGGTACTTTTGCAGAAAATACGGCAATGGGTTATATCAAAAAATATGCCGAAGAAACAGGGAAAAATCTGACTAAAGCACAGATGAAACGGATATCTTTAGGCTTAGAGGGCGTTAAGCGTACAACGGGTCAGCATCCCGGTGGCGTTATGATTGTACCTCGTGCCAACGAGGTGTATGAATTTACCCCCATTCAGCATCCGGCAGATAAGGAAGAAAGTGGCGTTATCACAACCCATTTTGACTACCACTCCATTAGCGGTCGATTGTTAAAGCTTGACATTCTGGGTCATGATGACCCGACCATGATTCGTATGCTGGAGGATTTAACAGGCTTAAACGCAAGAACCATTCCACTAGATGATAAGCCTACTATGAGCCTTTTCACCGGTACAGAAGCTTTGGGTGTTACGCCTGAGGACATCGGCAGTGAGGTGGGCACCTTTGCGGTGCCGGAATTTGGTACTCGTTTTGTTCGTCAGATGCTTTTGGATACAAAACCAACCACCTTTAGTGAACTGATGCGTATTTCAGGCCTTTCTCATGGTACGGATGTTTGGACAAACAACGCTCAGGATTTGGTTCGTGCCGGAACGGCAACCCTGCCGGAGGTTATCTGTACCCGTGACGATATTATGCTCTATCTTCTGCAGCACGACCTGCCGCCTCTGACTTCGTTTAAAATTATGGAAAAGGTTCGTAAGGGTAAGGGCTTAGCGCCGGAGGATGAAGAGCTGATGCGGGAGAAAAAGGTGCCTGAGTGGTACATTATGTCCTGCAAAAAGATTAAATATATGTTCCCCAAGGCGCATGCTGCGGCTTATGTTACCATGGGCTTCCGCATTGCTTATTTTAAAGTGCATTATCCCATTTCGTTCTATATTGCTTATTACACCGTCCGCGCAACAGAGTTTGATGCTGAACGCATGCTTGGCGGCAAAGAGCGGGTTATGGCGGCAATGCGTGACATTGAAGGAAATAATGATGCAACGCAAAAAGAGAAAAATGTGCTGACCATTTTAGAGGTGTGCAACGAAATGTATGCCCGTGGCATTGAATTTTTGCCTATTGATTTATATATTTCCCATCAGACCAAGTTTGTGGAGGAAAACGGTGCCATTCGTCCGCCCTTAAATACCATTGCCGGGGTTTCAGACGCTGTGGCGGAAGCCATTTGTCAGGCTCGGAAAGAGGGTCCATTTATTTCCATAGAGGATTTAAAGAAGCGGGCAAAAATCGGTAACTCCATTGTGGACAAGCTAAAAGAATATAACGTACTTAAAAACATTGCTGAAACCAACCAGACAAGCTTGTTTGATTAAGGCATAAAATAAAAACGGAGAGGAGCTTTTTAGGATGAAGCGCACCCTGTTTTTCTGTATGGCGGCAATCCTTGCCGGCATCTACACGGCGTACTTTATCCCTGAGTTAATTTCCGTTTTGTTTTTAGGCGGTCTTGCCTTTTTCTTGTTGGTTATCAGTTTCTTTAAAAGAGAAGCGATACCTTATTTAGTAATGGTTCTTTGTTTTCTTTTTGGTGCACTGTATCTGCAAGGTGTTGACCGTGTTACCAAACGACCACTGTTTGACTATGTGAATGAATATGTAACAGTTATCGGAGATGTTATTGAAGAAGTAGAAATAGATGATAAGGGCTCTGCAAAATTTGTGGCACAGATTTTTCATTTGTCATTTTTACAAGATGAGATTGATATAAAAGAAAAAGTAAGACTTTGGATACCGTCAGGGGAGAAAGTGCCTGCTTTTGGAGAGCGTTTTTCTGCTGTTTGTCTGTTTTCTATTCCAAACAGCAAGGGAAACAGCAGTGGATTTGACTATAGGTTATACTTAAAGTCAAAGGAAATCTTTTTCTCAGGGGAAGTAGAGCCGGGGACGATGACAATTATCGGTAACTTTTCGCTTTCGATGACGCAGCGGCTTTATCAATTGAATCGAAGCTGTGGCAGGGCTATCAGCCGGATGCTGCCGGAAGAGGCAGCAGCCGTGTTGCGGGCGGTGGCATTGGGCGACAAAACCGCAATGCCGGATGAAATGTATAAACATTTGCAGGTTAGTGGGTTATCTCACATGACGGCAGTGTCCGGTATGCACGTGACAACCTTTTTAACCGCCATTTATGTTTTGCTTTCCTTATTAAAAAGGAATAAATATAAGTTTTTATTCCCGATTTGCGGGATTATTTTATTGTTTATGCTCTTTACCGGGGCGTCACCCTCTGTGGTGCGGGCAACCATAATGAGTGTTTTGGCTTTGGTTTCTTATCTGTTTTACCGCAAAGAGGATTCGCTCACATCCCTTGGTTTTTCGGCAGGGATCATTGCGCTTTGTAATCCTTTTTCAGTTTTTGATACAGGTTTTATTTTGTCCTTTAGTGCAACCCTGGGCATTTTGATGTTTGCGGGGCCTATGACGGAAAGGGTTCTTTCTCTGTTTCATTTAAAGGACAAAAATGGGTTTTGGGCAAACTTGGCTATTGCAGCAGTTACCACTTTTTGTGTTACGTTGAGTGTTCAGTTGCTTCTTATGCCCATTGTATCTATGCTGCACGGCGATGTTTCGCTATGGTGCTTTGTGACCAATATGCTGGCAGCACCGATACTGCCCTTTTTGTTAGTGGGCGGTCTTTTAATCGGATTTTTAGGACTCATTCATACCTCTATAGCCTATCCGCTTGCGTGGTTTACATATCCATTCATAAAGCTTTTCCTGTTGGTGGTTTACAGCTTTGGGAGGCTTAGGTTCGGGCTTATCACTCTTGGGTCTTTCAGCCTGTTTGGAATGTATGTATATGGCGTGGGTCTTACTTCTTTCCATAGGCTACTTTATAAGAAATATCTGCAAACGGCTCTTATATCAATCAGTTGTCTTTTGCTGCTTGTTTGCGGACTCGCTGTGTTTATTGCCTTTCCTCGGGCGCAGGTTTCTTTCATTAATGTAGGGCAAGGGGACTCTACCCTTGTGAAGCTGCCGAAAAATGTTACGATGCTAGTTGATGGCGGTGGAGCGGCCTATGAAACGGATTATGATGTGGGAGAGGAAGTGGTGCTTCCTTATCTGCAAAAAGAGGGCGTCAGAAAGCTTGGCTATGTGGTGGCAACCCATCCCCATCAGGACCATATTGGAGGCCTTTTTGCTGTGCTAGAAGAAATGCCGGTGGAAAACCTTTTAGTGCCGATAGGTTTTGATAAAGAGCCGTTGGGAAAGGCATTATTACAAAAGGCAAAAGAAAAAGGCACTCGGGTGCGGTATCTTGCTGCAGGGGATGAAGTTAAGTTTTATGATGATGCTTACATTAAGGTATTAATGCCCTCAGATGAATGGCTCCTACAAGCAAAAAATGATAATGACCTGTCTTTGGTTTTTGAGTTTTGCTATGGTGAAAATACGGTTTTATTTATGGGAGATTTAGAAGGGGCTGGAGAAGAGTGGCTATTAAAAACTTCGCCGCCGGAACGCATAGCGGTTTTAAAAGCAGGGCATCACGGTTCGGCCAGTGCCACGGGAGAGGCTTTGCTGCATCAGGCAAAGCCACAATATGCATACATTCCTTGTGGAAAGAACAGCTTTGGGCATCCATCTGATGAGGTGCTTGCTCGCTTCAGCCATAGTGGAACTATCGTTTTTCGGGCAGATGAAGACTTAGACGTTACGTTTATTTTTAATAACAAAGAAATACAATCGATTCAAAAGGGAGGTAAAACACCATGATGAAGATTGAGGAATTAAAACAAGTGATAAAAGGGCAAGTTCCTGCCCCCAGTGTTTTTCTTTTGTGGGGCGAAGAGGCCCATTTAAAATCCCACTATAAAAAGCAGCTCATGGAGCTTTTATCCCCTGATATGATGGAGGAATTAAATGTTTGCCTGTTTGAGGGCAAAAATTACTCTATCACTGAGGTGGATGAAGCCATTGAAGGTCTGCCCCTAATGGCAGAGAAAAAGCTTTTGGTGTTTACCGATTCCCTTATTTTTAAGCCGGATGGCAGAAGTGGTTCTAAGGCAGAATACAGAGAATATTGGGCAAAACGTTTGCAGGATATTCCACCTTATGTTTCCATTATCTTTGATGAATCAGAGATTGATAAGCGCAGTGCGTTGCTCAAGCAGGTGGATAAAATCGGCGGTGTTATTGAGTTTGCCTATATGTCTGAAGAAGAAATGGTGCGGTGGACCCAAAGGCTTTTTGCCCATATGGGTAAAGAGATTTCCCCTGGTGATGCCAGATATTTAAACGAAATTACGGCTGATGGTATGATGGCGGTGCGCCGTGAGGCGGAAAAGCTGGTTGCCTATACCGGAGAAAGAGGGCAAGTGACCCGGGCGGATATTGATGAAATGGTTATGCCGACCATGGAGGATAAGGTGTTTGACATGGTGAGTGCCATGCTTGCCAGAACTCCCGATGTGGCACTTAAACTGTTAGAAGATTTGTTTATTTTAAAAATTGATGCCAATCAGATTATGGGTGCGATTATATATAATGTAGATAAATTATTGCAGGTTAAGGTTTTGCTTGAGGAAAAGAATGACAAAAGCCAAATTATGTCTAAATTGAAAATTGCACCCTTTCAGGTGACTAAATTTATGCGTGATTGTGCAAAATATTCCATGGATGACCTTTCAAGGCTATCCCACCGTGTGGCAGAGACAGATGGCTACATTAAATCGTATTCCATGGAGAATAACCTCCTTGTCAGCCTGCTGGTTTCAGAAACGGCAACCAAGTAAGGGGAACTTTATTGTGGTCATAAAAAATTCATAAATAAACTATTGACAATTATAAAAAAAAGTGCTATCTTATTATTAGCACTCAACGAGACAGAGTGCTAACAACGGGGTGGAAGTTATGGACTTGAATGAGAGAAAGAAAAAAATTCTTCATTCTATTATAAATGAATATATTAAAAGTGCTGAGCCCATTGGCTCCCGCCATATTGCTAAGAATCTGGATATTGGCCTGTCTAGTGCCACAATCCGTAATGAAATGGCGGACCTCGAGGAGATGGGTTATTTAGAGCAGCCCCACACATCAGCCGGCAGAATCCCCTCTGATAAAGGCTACCGTCTATATGTTGATTCTTTAATGAATCCCCACGAGATGACAGTCAGCGACCTGGCAAGCCTGGGGAACGTCATTGAGCTTCAAATGGGGCAGATTGATAAAATCATTAAGCGTGCGGCTGAAGTGCTTTCTCAAATGACAAATTACACAGCTGTGCTCACAACCCCTGAGATGAAGCGGGGCGCTATTAAAACCGTCGAACTGGTGCCCATTGATGCCTCATCTGCCCTGATTATTTTAGTTACCGGCGAAGGGGTTATGAAGCACAAACGTGTATTGCTTCCGGCTGGCGCAGATGTAGAGTTTGTCCATAATTTTTCAGCATTGCTTCGTGAAAAACTGTCCGGTCTTACCTTAGATGAGATTACGGCGGCGAAAATCAGCGAAATCCGCAGGGCAATGCAAGCCCATTTTGAACTTTTGTTCCCCGTTTTAGATTTTATTGCCGACATCATTGACGATGTTCGTGCAGAAACCGAGGTTTATACCAGCGGTGCTACCAATATGCTGGCATATCCTGAGTATAGCGATGTTCGTCAGGCAAAGGAATTTTTAGACTTTTTAGGTGACAAAAATTCTGTGGTTAAAATGTTGCAGGCATCATCTCAAACGGCAGCATCCGGTGAAAACGGCGGTATTACGGTGCGCATCGGTAAGGAAAACGAACTGGATGTTATGCAAAAATCCAGCGTGATTACGGCTAACTATTATGTGGGTGACCAGGTAATGGGTAAGGTTGGTATCATTGGTCCCACCCGCATGGATTATCCCACAACCATTGCAAAGCTGCAAAGAGTTTCGGCGCTACTGAACCGAATCTTATATGAGTTTTATATTGATGAGGATTGACCGGGAAAGGAAAGGATAAAGACGTGAAAAAAGAACAGGACGTTTTAGAAAAAGAAGAAATTTTAGAAGAAACGCCGGAAGAAGTAAAAGAGGCTGAAACGACGGAGGAAACCGAAGCCGACAGCTTTAAAAAACAGTATGATGAACTGTATGATAAACATCTTCGGACTTTGGCGGAATATGAAAACTATAAACGCCGGACGCAGAAGGAAAAGGATGAAACCTATGTAAACGCTCAGGCTGACACGGTTTCAAAATTGCTCCCCGTTTTAGATAATTTGGAGCGCGCCTTAGGGACCGAAGAGGCATCGCCCTTTAAAGACGGCATCGAGATGATTGTAAAACAACTTTTAGAAACCCTGGAGAAAATGGGCGTGACTGAAATAGAAGCTGTTGGTGCGCAGTTTGACCCGAATCTTCATAGCGCTGTGATGCATATTGAAGACGAAGAACTGGAAGCAAATGTGATTGTGGAACAGTTCCAAAAGGGGTATATGCTGAAAGATAAGGTCATTCGTTATTCTATGGTAAAAGTAGCTAACTAAGTGCTAAAGCACTTCTTATATAATATATAATCATTGTTTTAATATCAGGAGGTAATTATCATGGCAAAAATTATTGGTATTGACTTAGGTACAACAAACTCTTGTGTATCTGTTATTGAAGGCGGTGAACCCACCGTTATCCCTAACGCCGAGGGCGGCAGAACAACCCCATCTGTTGTGGCTTTTTCAAAAGACGGCGAGCGTTTAGTTGGTCAGGTTGCAAAGCGTCAGGCAATTACAAACCCCGACCGCACCATCAGCTCCATTAAGCGTGACATGGGTTCAAATACAAAAGTAGATATTGACGGCAAGTCTTATTCTCCCCAGGAAATTTCTGCAATGATTCTGCAGAAATTAAAAGCAGATGCTGAAGCATATTTAGGCGAGCCGGTATCTCACGCAGTTATCACTGTTCCTGCTTACTTTAACGACTCTCAGAGACAGGCAACTAAAGATGCAGGTAAAATTGCAGGTCTTGAAGTGCAGAGAATCATCAACGAGCCTACTGCAGCAGCACTGGCTTACGGTATGGATAAGGAAAACGACCAGAAAATGATGGTTAATGACTTAGGTGGCGGTACCTTTGACGTATCTATTCTGGAACTGGGCGATGGTATTTTTGAAGTTTTGGCAACAAGCGGTAACAACCGCCTGGGTGGTGACGACTTTGACCAGAGAGTCATTGACTATTTGGCAGATGAGTTCAAAAAGGAAAACGGCATTGACTTAAAGGCCGATAAAATGGCTCTACAGCGCTTAAAAGAAGCTGCTGAAAAAGCTAAAATTGAGCTTTCCGGTGTAACCACAACAAATGTGAATCTGCCCTTTATTACAGCAGATGCAACCGGACCGAAGCACTTAGATATTACACTGACCCGCGCTAAATTTGATGAATTGACCAGTGATTTAGTTGAAGCAACCATGGAACCCACAAGAAATGCACTGCGTGACGCAGGTCTTTCTGCTGGCGAAATTGACAAAGTTCTTTTAGTTGGTGGTTCTTCCAGAATCCCGGCTGTTCAGGAAGCTGTTAAGAAAATTACCGGCAAGGAACCCCACAAGGGCATCAACCCCGATGAGTGTGTTGCAGTTGGTGCATCCATTCAGGGTGCGGTTTTATCCGGTGATGTAAGCGGCATCGTTCTGTTAGACGTAACACCCCTTTCCTTAGGTCTTGAAACCTTAGGCGGTGTGTTCACAAAACTGATTGAACGTAACACCACCATTCCCACTAAGAAATCTCAGATTTTCTCCACTGCAGCAGACGGTCAGACCAGCGTTGAGGTTCATGTTCTGCAGGGTGAACGCGAAATGGCGGCTTACAACAAAACTTTGGGTAAGTTCCACTTAGATAACATTCCGTCAGCTCCTCGTGGCGTACCGCAGATTGAAGTTACCTTTGATATTGACGCAAATGGTATCGTTCACGTTTCTGCAAAAGATTTAGGCACTGGCAACGAGCAGGAAATTACCATTACTGCAAGCACAAACCTGTCTGACGATGAAATCGATAAGGCAGTGAAAGAAGCAGAACAGTTTGCGGCTGAAGATAAGAAAAAGAAAGAAGAAATTGATGCCCGCAACAATGCTGATTCTTTGGTATACCAGAGCGAAAAATCCATTAAGGATTTAGGCGATAAAATTGAAGCTGCTGATAAGGCTGCAATTGAAGCTGAAATCGAAAAAGTGAAAGAAGCTTTAAAGGGCACTGATACAGAAGCAATTAAAGCGGCATCTGAAGCACTGTCTGCTAAGTTCTATGAAGTAAGTGCTAAAATTTATCAGGCTGCAAATCCTCAGGGTGCAGCACCGGGCGCTGAAGCTGCCGGTGGTCAAACACCGCCGACGGGTGATGACAACGTTGTTGATACCGATTATGAGGTTGTTGACTAATAAAAAGCTAAATAAAAAATGAGCAAAGAGAGTCGAACGCTTTTGGGTTCGACTTTCTTGAGCTTAGTCATCAGTTCAATTCTCTGATGACTATTTTGTGAGGGTGAAAATCTATGGCAGAAAAAAGAGATTATTATGAGGTATTAGGCGTCAGTAAAGGTGCCAGTGCCGATGAAATAAAAAAAGGATATCATCAACTTTCAAAACAGTACCTCCGGTACCTGAATCCTGATAATCAGGAGGCAGAGGCAAAGTTTAAAGAAGCGGGCGAGGCATATGAAGTGCTGTCTGACCCCGATAAAAAGCAGCGGTATGACCAGTTTGGTCACGCCGGTGTTGACCCGAACTTTGGTGCCGGTGGCGGTGGTTTTGGCGGCTTTGATGGTGGGTTTGACTTTGGTGATATTTTTGAGGGCTTCTTTGGCGGCGGTTTCGGTGGCAGAGGCGGCGCAAGAAGAAATGCACCCAAGCCCGGTTCAAATCTTGAAACCGGCGTTTCTATTACATTTGAAGAAGCTGCTTTTGGCTGTGAAAAAGAAATTCATATTTATAGAACAGAATTCTGCCCTGATTGTGAGGGCTCTGGTGCCAAATCAGGCAGCGAGGTGGCAACCTGCGGTACTTGTGGCGGTAGCGGTCAGGTGCGTAGCACCCAGCGGACAATTTTAGGGAATATGTCCACCGTGACAACTTGTCCCACCTGTAATGGTAAGGGTAAAATTGTGAAAGATCCCTGCGATACCTGTAAGGGCAAGGGTAAAATCCGTAAATCAAGAACCATTAAGGTGAATATTCCTGCGGGCATTGACCACGGTCAGAGTATTTCTCTCTCCGGTCAGGGCAATGTGGGTGATATGGGTGCGCCGGTAGGCAACTTGTTTGTAACGGTTTCGGTTCAACCCCACGAGATTTTTGTACGTAATAACTATGATGTTATGAGCGAAGTGCCCATTACCTTTGTGCAGGCGGCGCTGGGAGCAGAACTTGAAGTGCCTACCTTAGACGGTAAGGTTAAATATACCATCCCTGAAGGCACACAAACCGGAACTGTCTTCCGTTTAAAGGGCAAGGGTATTCCTATGCTACGTCGCAGTGGCAGAGGTGACCAGTATGTAAAAGTGGTTGTTGAAACACCGACGCATTTATCTCAGAAGCAAAAAGATCTTCTGCGTGAGTTTGAAGGCGGCTTAAAAAGTAATAACCATGCAAAGCAGAAAAAGTTTTTTGATAAAGTGTGGGGCGGAGGAAAGGATTGAGAAATATGCTGTTTGTTTTTAACGAAAATACAGACCCTTATTTTAACTTGGCGGCAGAAGAATATCTGGTGCAAAACCTTTCTGAAGAAGTGTTTATGATTTGGCGCAACCATAACACCATTGTTGTGGGCAAAAATCAGAACACACTGTCTGAAATTCATTATGATTATGTAAAAGAACACGGCATTCAGGTTGTCAGACGTATGTCTGGCGGCGGTACGGTGTTCCACGATATGGGAAATGTTAACTTTACCTTTATTGTTAATTCTGGTGATGATTTCAGCAACTACAAACGCTTTTGTGAGCCGGTTATCGGCTTTTTGAAGACCTTGGGCGTAACTGCCACCTTAAGTGGACGAAATGATATTTTGGTTGATGAGAAAAAAATCTCCGGCAATGCCCAGTATATGTATAAAAACAGGGTTATGCACCACGGCACACTGCTGTATGCAGCATCGCAGGACCGAATTTCTGAGGCTCTTAAGGTTTCGGCGGATAAGATTAAGTCCAAGGGCATTAAATCCGTCAGAAGCCGGGTGACAAATATCAGTTCTCATATGGAAAGCCCCATATCCGTTGAGGAATTTGTTGAAAAGTTTGTAGACTATATGGTTAAAAACATTCCGGATTGCAAATACTATGATTTAGCGCAGCACGAAGCGGAAATCAGGAAACTCAGGGATGAAAAATATGCGACCTGGGAGTGGAATTTTGGCTATTCCCCCAAGTATGAATTTGTCCGCAAGAAACGGTTTGATATTGGAAGTGTAGAGGTTCATATGGATATTGCCGGCACATCGGAAATTAAAGACATTAAGTTGTTTGGTGATTTCTTTTCAAAAGTGCCGGTGGCTGAGCTTGAACAAAAACTGCTGGGTGTGCGGCACGAGGCGAGCGCCATCGAAAAGGCACTGGCGGATACAGATGTTTCGTTATACATTGCTGGTATTACGAAAGAAGATTTTATGACATTATTGTTTTAGGAGGAAGAAGATGTATCAAAAGGAAAGCGGATGGAAAACCGTTGATCAAGCACAAAAAGAGAAGATTTACAGTTTTTCAGAGGGATACAAAACCTATTTGGATAAAGGTAAAACCGAGCGCTTAGCTTGCAGCACTGCTTTGGAGATGGCAAAGGCTTGCGGCTTTGAAAATTTAGAGGAAAAAGAGAGTATCGCTGCCGGTGATAAGGTATACATTGTAAACCGTGATAAGAATCTGTTTTTAGCCATCATCGGTCAGGAAGATGTGGAAAAGGGCATTTCCTTTGTTATATCTCACCTTGATTGCCCCCGTATTGATTTAAAGCAGAATCCGGTGTATTCTGATAGTGGTCTTTCTCTGTTTAAGACTCATTATTATGGCGGCATTAAAAAATACCAGTGGACAGCAATTCCCCTGGCCTTGCACGGCGTTGTGTTGAAAGCAAACGGCGAGAAAATTGAAATCAGCCTGGGCGATGAACCCGGTGACCCGGTGCTGTGCATTACTGACCTGCTGCCTCACTTAGCAACAGAGCAGATGCAGAAAAAAGCAACCGAAATCATCACAGGTGAGGGTCTTAACATTTTGGCAGGCAGCCTGCCTGACGAGACCAGCGAAAAGGATGCGGAAAAAGAAGCCCTTTTAAAGCTTTTAGCTGAGAAGTATGATATTTCTGAAGAAGATTTCCTTTCTGCTGAACTTGAAGCCGTACCGGCATATCCTGCAGTGGATGTAGGCTTTGACCGGAGCATGGTGGGTGCTTACGGTCACGATGACAGAGTGTGTGTTTACACCTCGCTGATGGCACTTTTAGAAACAGAAAATCCGGTAAAAACAGCCGTTTGTTTGCTGACAGATAAAGAAGAAATCGGCAGCATGGGTGCTACCGGTATGCGTTCTGCTTTCTTTGAATATGCCGTTGCACTTTTGATTGAGAAATCCACAGGTGAATATAATGAGCTTAAGTTGAAACGTACCTTTAAAAATTCAATGTGCTTATCCTCTGACGTTTGTGCTGGCGTTGACCCCAATTTCCCTGATGTGCACGAAAAAATGAATGCATCTTATATGGGTCGGGGTGTTGTGCTGATGAAATACACCGGCGCACGGGGTAAGTATGATACATCTGATGCAAATGCTGAATTTATGAATGTTATCCGCCGTTGTTTTGACGAGGCTGAGGTTTCATGGCAGACGGCAGAGCTTGGTAAGGTTGACCTTGGAGGCGGCGGCACCATTGCTCAGTATGTGGCAAACCTGAACATGGATGTTGTAGACTGCGGCGTGCCCCTTTTATCCATGCATGCGCCTTTTGAGATTGCTTCTAAGTTTGATATTTATATGGCATATAAGGCATATGTAGCCTTTTATGCGCAGAATGCGTAAAAAACAAAGCTGGCATAAAAAGCCTGCGGTATGATACCATACTGCAGGCTTTTTGTATAACGAAAACCACGCCATTGTGGCGTGGTTCAAAA